>NZ_JAVRCI010000019.1:0-100543 GCF_034530835.1 Nostoc sp. DedQUE12b
GTCGTTATTTTCAGCTTACTACCTGCTCCTTTCCTTATCCCGAACTCAGGTTAATCTTAATTTTCGATTTTTTATTGGCAATCTGAGCTTAAATCAAAACTTTGACATTCTCTAGCTTCCGACAATTGCCTAACCGTATTACCAGGCTGATAACTTATCAAAGCTCCTGCAAGCGCAGCTAATGTAACAGCAGTAGCTAGTCCCAGCAAAGTGGCTCGTTTTCTAGGTTTGATTGTACTGATGAAATTATCTAACCCAGTCGCACTACCAACAACCTCAATTGTCCCAAGTGCTTTTAAAGCAATAGCCGCATTAGCATAGCGGCGTTTTCGGTTACGTTCCACCATTTTCATCAACCACCATCGGAAACGCGGACTAATTTGAGGAACTAATTGCTGGAAATTAAAGCGATAGTTATCATCAATTAATTTACCAATCTCAACAGAACGGGTATTAGTAAGTAAGCAAATTAGTGTTGCTCCTAAACTATATAAATCTGATGCCTCAGTCAGGGAATGACCAAACTGTTCCTCTGGTGGCATAAAACCTGGAGTTCCGGCTATAAAGCTGCTCAGAGCTACTTTCGCACCCTGTCTTCTAGCCAATCCAAAATCAACCAGGTAAGCATTTAGTTCTTTATCAACCAAAATATTCTCTGGCTTAATATCTCGATGAATAATTGCGGGAAGTTGCTTTTGCAGATAAACCAAAATTTCTAAGATTGAAAGAGCAATTTGCTTAATTTCTTCAGGATGAAAGCTACGTTTTAATCCCAAGGATGGGGCATTTTTATATTCTTGTACGAGATAAAAAGCTCCTGGCATTTCAAAGGAATCTATATAGCGAGGAATGCGGGGATGATTGAGTTGTTGCAAAATTTCTATTTCGCGCTGATATGCTTTCACACCTGATAAATCAGCACCTGCACGAGCAAAACAAAACTCTTTAATTACCACCTGCTGATTAGATTTGAAAACATTAGCTAGATAAGTAATCCTTCCCCCTTCTCGGTTGCGTCCTAATTCGCTGATGACTTGATAGCCAAGTTCTGAAAAATCTGGATGGTGATTTAAGGGTATTACCCTTTTATCTCCATTACGCACATCAAGCTCCATTTCTTCACACACCATACGAGTTTGATTATGTCAAGGCGCAATTCAAAGATTAAAATCCACTCACCCAGATTGTTAGCCCCATGTTTACCTTGCTTGGGCTAATACATATCGGCAGAAAGGCGAAATTATTACCTTTGCGCTAGCCAATCGACAATCTGAGCATTGACAACATCTGGAACCTCATCGTGAGGACAATGACCGGCATTGGGAATGGGAACAATTTTGATATCTTTGCCATTCTCCCGCGCCTTTTCGTAAATCTTGGCCCCGGTAATTGGTGTCCAAGGGTCGTCAGCACCCCAAATTACTAATAAAGGACGTTCTACTTTGGGCAAAAGTTCCTCTGGACTGGGACCAGGAGGCGCTGTGAGTATAGATGCGAAGACTTGTTGCGCTCCTGGGTCGCAAGAGGGAGTATAAAGTAAATCGACTAATTCATCGGTGACAGCTTGGCGATCGCGGTAAACTTGATAGAGGGTGCGGCGAATTTGGGCTTTTTGGCGGATGCGGTTATAGACAAATTTACCTGTAATTGGCGATCGCACAAACCGATTAAAAGTTGACATCACAATCCGTAGTGGCGGGTTCAGTTCGTGGGGACGATGACTCAAACCACCCGCAGAATTAATTAGAATACCACCAGCAGCAATTTCTGGATGTTCTACCAGTACAATCAAGCTCAAAAGTGCGCCGATGGAGTTGCCAATAAATACAGCAGGTTCTTGGATGTGTGCTGTGCAGAAATCTTTCAGCAGTTCCACCCAAACTTCTACACTGTAATCAATCGGCGCTTTATCAGAACCGCCGAAACCTAAAAGGTCTATGGCAAACACCTGGTAGCCAGCATCAGCTAAAACTGGGATATTTTTGCGCCAGTGTCCAATGGAAGCGCCAAAGCCGTGAACCAGTACTAGAGGGCGTCCTGTGCCCATGACAGTGTACTGAATTTTGTAGCCCTGCCAATTCCAAATGAATTTTTCAAAGGCATCTTGGGTTGCAAGCTGTTGTGTCGTTACAGTCATTATTAAGATTAATAAAGTGTTTCTTTAATATAGTAATGTTCTCTCACCGAAATAGTGCTGAGTAACGAGTGCTGAGTAAAAAGGACAGGTAGCAAACATTTCCTCGCAGTACGTCGTTGGACAACAACAAGTTGCAGTTGAAGAACAAACTGAAACTTCAACGGAGGGCGTAAAACCGCGTCGCCATTGCAACCAAGGAATTGGTAATGGTTCTGAGGGATGTGACCCAGGCAATTCACACCCTCACGGTGGCAGTAATGATGAAGGTGGACGCAGCCCTGGTAATAAGTAACCATTTTTTAAGAGACGCGATGAATCGCGTCTCTAGCTTGCTCAACTGTAAAATTCACTACCTGACCATAAGAAATTTCCAGGGTATG
Organism: Nostoc sp. DedQUE12b; assembly: GCF_034530835.1. Classification (NCBI taxonomy): domain Bacteria; kingdom Bacillati; phylum Cyanobacteriota; class Cyanophyceae; order Nostocales; family Nostocaceae; genus Nostoc; species Nostoc sp. DedQUE12b. The sequence continues at coordinate 2,518 of NZ_JAVRCI010000019.1, forward strand.
ACCATCTGGGTCTCGAAGATAAGCCCAGTAACCAACGGGAGGGCCCCAGTCATTTGGCCCAGCCAGCAGTATTCCTTCAGTGCGTGCCTTATTGCACAGGCGATCGATTTCCCCACGATTCTGATAAGCTACCCCAAGATGGGATTGTGGTAAAAGTGCGCCTTCTACTTTAGGTACTTTAATTAGGACAATCACAAAAGGTCTAGTCAGGTCACTAATCCAAGCAACATCTGATTGAGTCGCTTGATCAATGCGATGATGCACGACTGTCATCTGGGCATACTTTGCATAAAATGAGATACTTGCATCAACATCACTGACTGCAAGTGCAATGTGAGTAAAACCAAGATCAGACATAAAAAAACTCCGTGGTAGACTTGACCGCACGAATGTAGGTGTTGGCATCAGTGCTTACTAAGAAAGGTGACACCATTGATAATGAAGGTAGGCGTTATCTTCACAAAATTTATGTTTTTAACTTGGTTCGACAGCAACTCTTGGTTACTGGAAATCGGCGGGAAACGAATACTAATTGACCCTTGGCTGGTTGGTTCGTTAATTTTCAGCAATTTGGATTGGTTATTTAAAGGGTCGCGATCGCAAAATCGCCCAATCCCAGATAATATTGATTTGATTCTGCTATCTCAGGGTTTAGAAGACCATACTCACCCACCAACGCTCAAGCTGTTAGATCGCAGCATCAAGGTTGTAGCTTCTCCCAATGCAGCTAAGGTAGTACAGCAGTTAGATTACACCCAAGTAACAGTATTAGCTCATGGTGAAACTTTCACTTTAAATAATCAAGTAGAAATCAAGGCTTTCCCTGGCTCTCCAATTGGCCCGACTCTGGTAGAAAATAGTTATCTTCTCAAAGAATTGGCGAGTGGTTTAACTGTATACTATGAGCCTCACGGGTATCATTCTCCACAACTTCAGCAATCTGCACCTATCGATGTAGTGATTACGCCGTTTATTGACATGACGCTACCTTTGCTTGGGCCGATTATTAAAGGACAAAATAGTGCTTTAGAAGTCGTCAAATCATTACAGCCTCAAGTAATAATACCTACTGCCGCTGGTGGAGATGTGTCCTTTGAGGGCTTGCTGATGAAACTCATTCAAACTAAAGGAAGTGCTGAGGAATTTTGTTCGTTATTAGAAAAGAACAATCTTTCGACGCAGGTACTTGAGCCGAAACCAGGCGATCGCTTTGAACTACCATTAGAAAAACGAGCATTAGCAATTTAAATTCTAGGACAGATACTGTTTGCCATGTTAGTTTAATAACATGGCAACTACTAATTTTTTTCCATAGCTGAATTATCTTGCATATACACTTCCCTAATCGGAAAAGGAATTTGAATTCCTGCTTGCTGATAGCGTTTGTGTAATTTTTTGACAAATAGATGTTTACCCATACGCTGATCAAAGTATTCGCTTACGCGCATATAAAGCGTAAAATCTATACTAAAATCATTAAAAGTATGAAATCTGATATATGGTTCGTTTTCTTTTAATTCTGGAGCAATTTCTTGCATCACTTCTTTAGCAACTTCTACAGTCACTTTTTCAACTTGTTCTAAATCGCTATCATAACTTACGCCAACATCCATTGTTAAAGTAATTTCCTTTGCAGGTAAATGATAGTTTGTGAAAATTGCAGAAGACAACTTAGAATTAGGAACAATGACTATATTATTGGAAATTTCTTTAATTGTTGTATTACGCCAAGAAATATCTATAACATATCCCTCATGTCCAGCATCTAATTTTACATAGTCTCCGGTTCTAACTTGCTTAGAAATAATTAAGTAAAAACCAGAAAATAAATTTGCCAATGTGTCTTGAAGTGCCAAACCAACTGCTAGACCACCAATACCTAAAGTTGTGATGATCGGGGTAATTTGAACACCCACAGTTTGCAGTATAATTAATGTTCCCAAAACTAAAACAGTAATTTTAGCCAGGTTAGAAATTAGTGATGTGGGAACCCCTTCTGCTCTGCGAATAAATAAATTCACAAAACCAGCAGTCAATTTAGCCAAGACTAAAGTTATTGAATATAGTAATGCCATCGTCAGAATTTTTTGCAGTACTATGGCAATATTTGGTTTGAGGGGGGCACTCAGAACTGCCCAAAAAAAACCGCCAATGACAAACCAAAGAAAAGTCATCCGGTGTAGAGAGTGAAATATAATTCTACTGCCGGCAATTCGTTTATTAGTAACAAATGTTTCTAGTTTTTTAAAGATAACTTTTTCACCAATTATTCCAGCCAGAAAGCCAGATACAATAAACACTATCGGCGTAACCCATTCCATCATATAAATTTTAAATTTGGAGTTTTATATTTTAGAATAACAGTACTATTGCTGCAATTATGGCTAAATTTTACCTTGTTGCCGGATTAGCTGCTTGAGATTGTCTTTCCTTATGGACTTGCCAATTATTTACCACCCAGATTACATTGCTCCTCTACCTGAAGGACATCGTTTCCCGATGTCTAAGTTCCGACAACTCTACGAATTGCTGTTAGCTGATGGTGTAGCGAATCAAGAACAATTTCACACTCCCGAACGTCCGCTACTAGAATTGATAGAGTTAGTCCATACTCCAAGCTACGTTCAAGCTTATTGCGAAGGAACCCTAGATGCGAAAGCACAACGTCGCATTGGTTTGCCTTGGAGTCCAGCACTAGCAAATCGTACTTGTGTAGCGGTAGGTGGTACGATACTCACTGCAAAACTGGCACTAAGTCAGGGTTTAGCTTGTAATACGGCTGGTGGAACTCATCACGCCTTTCCCAGTTATGGGTCTGGTTTTTGTATTTTCAACGATTTAGCGATCGCCTGTCGCGTTTTACAAAAATTTGGACTCGTCCAAAAAATCCTGATTGTCGATTTGGATGTCCATCAAGGAGACGGCACAGCTTTTATCTTCCAAGGCGACGACAGCGTTTTTACTTTCTCTATGCACTGCGAAGTCAATTTCCCCGGTACGAAACAAAACAGCGATTTGGATGTTCCTTTGCCGATAGGAATGGAAGATGACGCTTATTTACAAACCTTGGCGAATTATATATCAGATTTGTTGTCTAAAGTCAAGCCAGATTTAGTATTTTATGATGCAGGTGTTGACCCTCATATAGGCGATCGCTTGGGCAAATTAGCCCTTACAGATGCTGGCATTTTCCGCCGAGAAATGCAGGTTTTGAGTACCTGTATGAGTAGTGGTTATCCAGTGGCCTGCGTCATTGGCGGCGGTTATGCCGATGATATGAAATCTTTAGTATGGCGACACTCCCTGCTACATCGCGCCGCCAGTCAAATTTATCAGCAGTATAAACTATAGTCATTTAATGGGTAATAGTAACCGAAATCGTAAAGTTTTTATACACATAGCTTTTTGGCTTTTTCAACCCGTCGAACTCACGTTAAAATTGATTCTTAATGTAACAATTCAATCTAGTGCCTGATCTTTTTTTAAAATTTTACGCTCTCTTCGTTTAAGGAAGATAACTTAATCCGCCGACTTTCACGCGATAGGGGCATTAAAATCGGAGCTTGACTTTCAGCATTGCTTTCTTTCAAGCTTTCTACCACCTGAGATAATTCTGCAATTGTCGGTGCTTCAAATACGCTACGCAAAGGCAACTCCACGTGTAAGGCGTCGCGCACTCTAGAGACAAGCTGAGTTGCCAGTAATGAATGACCGCCTAATTCAAAGAAATTATCATAAATTCCTATGCGCTTAAGCCCCAAAACCTCAGCAAAAATTTTCACCAGCACTTGTTCAACAGGAGTCCGAGGTGCGATGTAATTTTCAGGCAATTGGAGCTTAATTGCATCATGGAATGCTTTTAAGGCGCGGCGATTGACTTTACCATTAGCTGTTAGAGGTAATGACTCCAATACTACAAAAGCTGATGGCATCATGTACTCAGGCAATTTTTGTGCTATGTAAGTCTGCAACTGTGGCACTAACTTACGCGCAGCTTTGGCTTGCAGGGGATTATTGCCGTAAGATTGCCAGGGACGAGGATGAGCCGTGCTATGTGAAAAAATAGTTTTCTTACTTACTGCATCTTGCCGTACAAAAACTACATCATAATATCCTTCAATGCTTGAAAGCGACCAGGTGATCTCAACCCTATAAGGTACATTGAGCGCATAAAAATCTTCTGGGTCTACTCCAAAATTTTCAAGTTCTTGCAAAGCTTTACGTATTTGACCTACAGTTTTAAAACTTTCTGCGTCTGATAGCCATTCTGTTGTTTTAACTGCTGATATTACCCGTGCATTAGGTACATTGATAATGCTTAATATTTTTGGTTGATTCTCAATTAATAACTGACGCACTGCTGAGACTGTGAGATTATCTTCAGACCAGTTCAGCACTGAATGATTTTCAGTATGATTAACAATTTCGGTACTAATATGAAGAATCACATTGTAACGAAACTCAGTTAACTCATTGTGATGTTTACCCCGCATCAGTTGGATTTGTACGTGATTAATTTGCGGAAAGCGTTGCTTGATTGCAGTAAAAAAAGCTGGATCAATAACTAGCTCTGTTTCTTGAAATATTTGCCTTTGTATCCGTTGTTGCAACTCGAAGCAGGTAAGGGAAGGTTCAGCTTGATACAGTTGGACTGACGCATGGAAAGCTTGCAAGAGTGGCAAACTACGCACATCCCCTATAAAAATAAAGCCACCCGGAGCAGTTGCTTTCACTGCGCCTTCTAATACACTAATTAGATAATCAATAGTAGGAAAATATTGTACAACCGAGTTCAGAATTACTGCATCAAAAGCTGCTGTTTCTACTTTCTCGAAGTCAGTAGCCATTTGCTGATATAGTGTTACCTGCGGCATTTCTTGTTTTTGTAGCTGTTGCTGAATGCAGTTAAGTGAAACTGAGGAAAAGTCTGTTCCCCAATATTTAGTGCAGTGAGGTGCAATTCTAAATAGAATCAAACCTGTTCCACAACCAATTTCTAACACTCGTTTGGGTTGCAAAGCCAAAATCTGCTCGACTTGGTTATCCACCCACTCACGCATTTGCTCTGCTGGAATAGGCTGATTTGTGTAACTGCTATTCCAGCCGACAAAATTGAATGTGGGATCTGAATCAGTAGATTGATTATAAGTTTCGTTATACAACATCTGCCATTGCAAAACCTGCTCATTCTGCAATTGCATTAATTGCAAATTCTCCTGTTCGTTACTGTATTCAGTTTTTGGTACTACATAAGCTACTACGCGCTTTTCCTGTTCATCCTCACGAGTTATTACTACAGTTTGCTGCACTGCTGGATGTTGACTCAGTACCGCTTCAATTTCTCCCAACTCAATACGATAGCCACGAATTTTTATCTGATTGTCGAGGCGACCTAAAAATTCAAGGTTGCCATCTACTCGATAGCGAACTAAATCACCTGTTTTATAAAGTCGTGCTTTTAACTTATTAGTAAAAGAATGATAGATGAAGGATTCAGCAGTTAAGTCAGGATGGTTTAAATAACCTCGTGCTAACCCATCACCACTTATATATAACTCTCCCGGAACGCCAATAGGTACTGGTTGCAAATGTTTATCTAATATATAAAGTTTTGTATTAGCGATCGCACAACCAATTCCAGGCGCTAAATTACCTTTATTTTTAACAGAAACATATCCCGACGTTGTAACAATTGTATTCTCAGTTGGGCCATAATTATTAAATACTTGAAAAGAGTGGGAAGCTAAAGGATATTGATTTAGTTTGTCTCCACCTGTGAGCAATATTCGTAAAGCTGCGTTCTGAGGAAAATCTAATAATAAAATTTTCTCTGCTAAAGGTGTTGGGATGAAAGAAATTGTTATCGCTTTTGATACTAGCCAATCTCGGAGATAGTCAGGCGATCGCTTAATTTCATCATCTACAATATAGATACTTGCCCCAGTACTCAGATAAGGCCAAATTTCCCAACCGCAAGCGTCAAAGGCAACTCCAGAAATCTGCGTTGCTCGGTCAAGGGGTGAAACTGCAAACGCTTTTTGATGCCAAAATACTAAATTTAACAATCCTCTATGTTCAATTTTAACTCCTTTAGGTTTTCCAGTTGAGCCAGAGGTATAAATTATATAAGCGAGGTTATCTACTGTAACTTTACTAGTAAGGTTATCTTCAATCTCTTGAGAAATAATCTCCCAATCTTTATCTAAACAGATTATTTGTGAATCAGAGTTTTTTAGACGTTCAAGCCATCGCTCCTGAGTTAATAAAACTGAGACTTGAGCATCTTCGAGCATAAAATTTAAACGCTCAGATAGATAGCTTGCATCTAAAGGTACATAAGCTCCACCTGCTTTCAGTATGCCCAACATCCCGATTACCATATCAAAAGAGCGTTCTACACAAAGTCCTACTAAAACTTCGCTTTTAACTCCTAATTTTTTTAGATAATGTGCAAGTTGATTACTGCGTATATTTAACTCTTTGTAGCTAAGTTGCTCCTCGCCAAATACTAGCGCAGTTGCCTCACTATTCTGCTCTGCTACACTTTGAATTAACTGATGAATACACTTATCTTGAGGATAAATTGCTTGGGTATTGTTCCATTCAACTAACAATTGATGTAGCTCAGATTCGCTTAAAAGTGGTAAATGTGCAATTCGGTCTTCTGGATTTGCAACTATACCCTCCAGTAATATTTGGAAGTGTCCTAGCATCCTGGTGATAGTAGCGTCATCGAACAAATCAGTGCTATAAATTACAAAACCACTAATTCGTTCTGAGCTATCTGCCCATAACCCATTTTGAGTATTTGGCTCCCACAAGTGGAACTCCAAATCAAAGCGCGTTGTTTCTGTTTCAAATGGTAGCGAACTTAAAGTTAAACTAGGTAACTCTAAGGCTGTCATCGGCGCATTTTGGAGCGCAAAAACAACTTGAAATAGCGGATTTTGATTCAAATTACGCTCTGGATGCAGTTCCTCTACGAGTTTTTCAAAAGGTAAATCTTGATGGCTGTATGCTCCTAAAGCTATCTCTTTAACTCGACTCAATAGTTCCCGAAAAGTTGGGTTTCCTGATAGATCGGTACGCAGTACTAAGCTGTTGACAAAAAAACCAATTAATCCCTCAATTTCACTACGGTTGCGATTGGCAATAGGTGAACCAATAGCAATATCTTCTTGCTGTGTATAGCGGTAAAGTAAAGCTTGGAATGCTGCTAGTAGGGTTATGAATAAAGTTACCCCTTCTTGTTGTCCTAGAGCTAAAAGTGCTTTGCTCAAACTTTTTGATAATTGCAGAGGTTGCCTTGCACCCTGATAAGTTTGTACAGCTAGTCTTGGTCTGTCAGTTGGCAGATTTAGTATAGAAATGCCATCTAATTGCTTCTGCCAGTAACTCAGCTGCTTTTCTAATACTTCCCCTTGCAACCATTGGCGTTGCCAGTATGCAAAATCTGCATATTGGATTCTAAGTTTCGATAGAGGAGAAGGCTGATTGTTGGTAAAGGCTGTGTAGAGTGCTGCTATCTCTTGAATCAGCACCCCAATAGACCAACCATCAGAGACAATGTGGTGCATAGTTAGCAGCAGGATGTATTGTGTATCATCTAACCACAGCAGTTTTATTTGCAACAACGAATCAGTTGATAAATTGAAAGGACGTTGAGCTTCTTGTGTAGTGAGTCGTCGTGCTTGTATTTCTCGTTCGGCTTGTGGCAGTTGCCGTAAATCTATTATTGGTAAAGGTATTGTTAGGGTAGGATTAATTACCTGAACTGGTTGCCCTTTCTGTACGACAATAGCGGTGCGTAAAGCTTCATGCCGCCGCACAATTTCGTTAAAAGTTTGCTCTAGTACGGCTAATTTCAGCGAACCTGTTAAATGTAGTGCTAGTGGAATGTTATAGAAAGGATTATTAGGGATTAATTGGTCAAGAAACCACAGCCGTTGTTGAGCAAAGGAGAGGGGAAGATTTCCTGATCGCGAAATAGGTACAAGAGGTTTAAAACTGTGGTTATTAGTACGATTAGATGCTTCTAAAAATTCAATAATTTCTGCTTTACGCTCTTGAATTTCTGCACGCAGTTCTGGTGTAATAATTCCTTCAGGGGCGTTACAGCGAAACTTTTCACCATCAATAAAAACTTGAATATCTAAGCTGCGAAGATAAGATAAAAACTCAACGGTATTCAAAATTACACCTCTTCGCAACAGTTATTACTTATTAGTTATTAACTAACCCAGCATTTTTATCACACTTACAACACCCTATAAATCATTCTTGGGAGTGAAAGTTGGATGATTTTAACTATGGTATGAAGCTAAAAGCAGTTAACAAAATATTACAAGGTTTAGGCTCATAATATTCATGCCTCATAATTTTCTAGTTGTATGGCTGGTTCAACTGCTGTCGCTTGGGGTACTTGGCAGTGGGATCTATATTTAAGAAGTCGGGTGGCTAACTGCTCAAACTCAAGCGTTTTTACTTAAAATTCCACGTCTTCTCGTTCCTGACTCGTAGTTCCAACTTTATCTAAACTTTTTTTCGCCCAATATGTTGTTTCAATGTACTTAGTAAGTTGTTCAATAGTTGGCGCTTCAAACAAATTGCTTACAGGCAAATCTATTTGGAAGGTGTCACGGATACGGGAAGTTAGCACAGTCGCTAAGAGAGAATGACCGCCCAATTCAAAGAAATTGTCATGGACACCTACTTGCTCTTTCCCCAAGACTTTAGCCCAGATTTGGGCAAGTAACTCTTCAACTTGCGATCGCGGTGCCACATAATCTTGATTATTGAAAGAAATTGTATCAGGCATGGGTAAAGCATGCCGATCCAGTTTGCCATTAGGTGTTAGAGGTAGAGATTCCAGTATCACGTAGGCTCTTGGCACCATGTATTCTGGGAGCTTTTCTTTGAGAAATTGACGAAGTAAGAATGCAAAGCCTTGCACCTCTTGCATCACTATCTGTTCCTGGTTGAGAACAACATAAGCTACCAAGTACTTATCATCAGGTACATCCTCACCAACAATGACAACAGTTTCTCTCACTGCTGGATGTTGATTCAACACCGCTTCAATCTCTGACAACTCAATGCGGAAGCCGCGAATCTTTACTTGATTGTCAATGCGACCTAAAAATTCAATATTGCCATCAGATAAATAGCGAGCTAAATCACCAGTTTTATAAAGACGTGTTTTTGGATTATTACTAAAAGGATGAGGAATAAAGTGTTTTGTAGTGACTTCAGGGCGATTGAGATATTCTCGCGCCAGCCCCTCCCCACCCATATATAATTCGCCAGTAACGCCAACAGGCACTAGTTGTAAATGGGGATCTAATATATAGATTTGGGTATTTGTAATGGGGCGACCAATAGGCAAAGATGTAGCTGATGAAAACTCTTGAACATAATAATAAGAAGAAAATGTTGTATTTTCTGTAGGCCCATAAACATGAATTAAATGCTTTGGCGTACCATTTTTAAGAATTTTTTTAATCCATCTCAGATCGATAGTTTCGCCACCAAACAGTAAATATTTCAAGGTTGCAAAAGCTTGCGGAACATCTCTAGCAATCTGTTGAAACAAGGCGGTAGTCAAAAACAGAATATTGATACCTTTTTTTCGTAGTTGTAATGCAAATTCGTGAGGTGAGAGGGTTACATCTTTACTAACTACCACAAGTTGAGCGCCGTTAAGTAGCGCTCCCCATATCTCGAATGTCGCTGCATCAAAAGAAACGTTTGAGGCTTGGGCGACTTTATCAGATGGTAATAATTTTATATAGTTCGTATTGCACACTAACCGATTTACAGCTTTGTGAGGTACAGCAACTCCCTTGGGTTTTCCTGTAGAACCAGAGGTGTAAATAACATAAGCTAAATTATCACTATTTAAATCACTTTTGGGATTGTCTTCCTTTTCTTGGGTAATAATTTCCCAGTCTTTATCTATAGAAATAATTGGTTTTGAGAAATCTTCAAAATGCTTGAGCAAGTTTTCTTGTGTCAGCAACACTGAAACTTGTGCATCTTCAAGCATAAAATTTAGACGCTCTTGAGGATAGCTGGGGTCTAATGGAACATACGCTCCCCCTGCTTTCAGAATACCCAAAAACCCTATTATCATTTCTATAGACTGTGAAATACAAATGCCGACTAAAACTTCTGAACATACTCCGATTTTTTGTAAATGGTGTGCCAGTTTATTGCTGCGAGTATTCAAATCTTGATAAGTCAGCTGCTCGTTAGCAAAGTTTACTGCTATAAAATCAGAATACTGCTGTACCTTTTCTTCAAACAATTGATGGATACATTTATCTTGAGGATAATAGGCTTGGGTGTTATTCCATTTCACCAATACCTGATGTAGCTCTGCTTCACTTAATAACGGTAAATTTGCAATTCGTTGCTCTGGATTTGCAACAATGCCTGACAACAGAGTTTTAAAATGTTCCACCATCCGGCTAATAGTGGCTTGATCAAATAAATCTGTGTTGTAAACCATTACGCCTCGGAGACCTTCAGAATACTCCCAGTTTCCGCCCCATAAGCTCCTAAAATCTTCAGAACACTTCCACAGATGCAGTTCCAAATCAAAACGTGTTTTTTTCAAGTCAATATTCAGAAAGCTAGGTACTAATCCAGGCAGTTCTAGCGCTGACATTGGTGCATTCTGGAAACCAAACACCACTTGAAATAGCGGATGGTGGCTCAAGTTTCGCTCTGGATGCACTTCTTCAACTAACTTTTCAAACGGCAAATCTTGATGGCTGTATGCTCCTAAAGTTACTTCGCGTACTCTGCCTAATAGTTCTCGAAAAGTTGGGTTTCCGGATAAGTTGCTATGTAGCACCAAACTATTGACAAAAAAACCAATTATTCCTTCAATTTCGCTGCGGTTACGATTAGCAATTGGGGAACCTACCGCGATATTTTCTTGATGGGTATAGCGGTAAAGTAATGTTTGAAATGCTGCCACCAGTGTCATAAATAAGGTTGCAGCTTCTTGCTGTGACAGCTTTTCTAGTGTATCAATTAGCTTTTTTGGTAACTCTAGAAATTGTGTTGCTCCTTGATAGCTTTGTATAGCTGGCCTTGGTTTGTCAGTAGGCAGATGCAGTATGGAAATATTGTTTAATTGCTCCCGCCAGTAAGCTAACTGGGTTTGAAGTACTTCTCTTTGCAACCACTCGCGCTGCCAGTGAGCAAAATCGGCGTACTGAAGAGGCAGTTCTAATAGAGGAGAAGGCTGGTTTTGTGCAAAAGCTGCGTACAGCGTTCCCAATTCCCGAATCAGTACCCCCATAGACCAATCGTCGCAGATAATGTGGTGCATATTCAATAATAGAATATGTTCTGTCTCAGAAAGGACGAGGAGTATTACTCGCAGCAATGGCCCGGAGGATAACTCGAAGGGATGTTCTATCTCTGCGGTAATAATGCATTTTGCTTTAACTTCTTGTTCATCAGCTGGCAATTGTTGGAGGTCTAATACAGAAAGAGGTATTGTTAAGCTGGGTGCGATCGCCTGTAAAGGTTGCCCATCCGACACAATAAAAGTGGTGCGTAAGGTTTCGTGGCGACGCACGATTTCGTTAAAAGTCTGTTCTAGTGCGGCTAATTTCAGCGAACCTGTCAAACGAATTACTGTCGGCACATTGTAGATAACATTGTCGGGGATCAACTGGTCGAGAAACCATAGCCGTTGTTGAGCAAAAGATGCTGGAAAAACGAAGACTTCTTCAGAAGACATATTGATCCTTATTTTAAATTTTGGGCTTTCTCAATACAGGCTCTTAGCTGTGCGGCGAGAATTTGAATATGGGGTTTTCTCAACATAGTTAAGTGATTGCCAGGAATATGATGAATTTCCGTTCCTCCTACAGTTAGCTGATCCCAACCCATACTCGGATCTTCTTTGGCAATGCTTGATTGAACCTTTGTTTTGAAAAGATTAATTCGTTTAGGGTAGGCTTGGGGAACGTAGTTAAGAACTGCTTGGCTATTGGCATAAAAAACACGAAGCATTGGACGAATTGCTAACTCGCTTAAAAGTCTTAACTTGGATTCTTCAGGCATAATGCTGACTGTGGCATCCTCTTTTAGGGTGAGGTGAGAGAAGAGATTTGTTTGGAGCGATCGCATTAGCGACTCCCAAAAAGAGTGAGAAGTTAAACTATTAATTCGATTCTTAGCGATCGCAATAATTAGATAAAAATAATCGAGGAAAAAAGGCCATATATATCGCGCCACTGTAGTCAGCATAAACTTGAAACCACTACCTAAAGAAGGTATATTGCCTGGAATTGGCGCTAAAGTGTCAAGCACAGCAAGTAGAGCCACTTCTTCCCCAGACTTTTGGAGTTGTTGAGCCATCTCAAAAGCAACCCAACCTCCAAAAGACCAACCTCCTAAAAAATAAGGGCCTTTAGGCTGAACTGAGCGCAATGCTTCAATGTAGTGAGCAGCCATATCCTCAATCTGAGTTAATGGAGAACTTTTTCCGTCAAGTCCAATAGGTTGTAGCCCATAAAATGGTTGCTTTTTTCCCAAATTAGCAGCTAATTCGTAATAAGGAAAGACAACACCAAAAACTGGATGGACGCAGAAAAAAGGTGGATTTGAACCAGCAGGTTGAATCGGAACTAAGGGAGACCACGGGAGAGAATCTGCTTTTGTTGATAGAGCAGTTGCTAAACTTTCAATCGTTGGATTTAAAAATAAGGTAGATAACGGTAATTCGTTCTCAAACTGCTTATGTATCTGCTTCATGAGGCCTACAGTTAACAGTGAATCTCCTCCCAAGTCGAAAAAGTTATCGTAAATTCCCACACGCTCAATATTAAGCACTTCAGCCCAAATTTTTGCCAAACTTGACTCGGTTGCAGTCCGAGGAGCGATAAATGTTTTATCTATTAAGCCGCTAGTCGGACTGTCGAGTTCTGTTAGTGCCAAACGATCCACTTTACCACTAGCTGTTAGCGGCAGAGAATCTAGTACTACAAAAGCTTTTGGGATCGTGTATTCTGGTAATTTTTCTTTTAAGAATTTACGTAGTAGTGACGATAAATTTTGCGTTTTTATATTTGGAACAATATAAGCCACCAAATACTTATCACCAGATATGTTCTCTTTAACAATTACTACTGCTTTTTGGACAGCTTGATGCTGACTCAGCACTGTTTCTATTTCTGACAACTCAATGCGGAATCCCCGAATTTTTGCTTGATTATCAATACGACCTAAAAATTCAATATTACCATCTGGTCGATACCGAGCTAAATCACCCGTCTTGTAAAGTCGCGCTCCCTTTTTCTCGTTAAAAGGATTGGGAACAAACTTTTCAATAGTTAATTCGGGGCAATTAAGATAACCTTGTGCCAATCCCTCACCAGCTATGTATAATTCGCCAGTAATTCCAATTGGTAAAGGTTGTAAATGTTTATCTAATATATAAATTTGGGTATTAGGAATAGGGCGGCCAATAGGCGGGTTTTCAATTATATGACTAATTTCTGCAACGGTTGACCAAACTGTTGCTTCAGTAGGGCCGTAAGCATTAAAAAACCGACGCTGAGAGTTACACCAACGTTTTACAATATCATCGGTGCAGGATTCGCCTGCACAAATAATAGTTTGCAATGCCGGAAGTGATTCTGTAGATAAGACTGCTAAAACTGCTGGCGGAAGGGTGACGTGAGTAATAGCTTTTTCGCACAATAATTTGAGCAAAGGTTGTCCGGGTAAAAGAGATTCTTTGTTTGCTAAATAAAGAGTTGCTCCTGTTTGCAGTGCCATGACAATCTCAAAAATTGAGGCATCGAAACTTAATGAGGCGAATTGCAGAATATGGTTACTCGGTTGTAAATTGAAAATTTCAATCTGAGCTTTTGCTAAGTTTGACAATCCTCGATGCTGGAGCAAAACGCCTTTAGGCTTTCCTGTTGAGCCAGAGGTGTAGATAACATAAGCTAGATTGTCAAATGTTACGCAACTGGTTGGGTTTTCTTGGCTGTGTTGTATAATAGTTGCCCAATCTTTATCTATGCAAATAATTGGATTCGAGAAGTCTTCAAAATGCTTGAGCAACTTTTCTTGTGTTAATAAGACTGAAACTTGTGCATCTTCTAAGATGAAGTTAAGACGCTCTTGAGGTAGGCTCGGATCTAAAGGCAGGTATGCTCCACCTGCTTTGAGGATGGCTAATAAGGCGATTATCATCTCCAGCGATCGCTCTACACAAATACCTACTAAAACGTCAGGGATTACCCCCAATTGTTTCAGATAATGTGCAAGTTGGTTGCTGCGTATATTTAACTCTTTGTAGCTGAGTTGTTCATCGTCAAAGACCACTGCGATCGCATCGGGAGTTTTCTCTACCTGCGCTTCAAATAACTGATGAAAACACTTGTTCTTTGGGTAGTCTGTTTTAGTGTCATTCCAATCAATTAATAACTCTTGTCGTTCTTCTTCAGTAAGCAAAGACAAATCTGAAATCCGCTGTTCTGGACTGGTAACAATGCTTTCTAGCAGCGTTTGGAAATGTCCCACCATTCGCGTAATGGTGCTTTGATCGAATAAATCGGTGCTATACACCACTTGTCCTTTCAGAGTTTCTAAGTCTTGCCACAGATGGAACTCTAAATCAAACTTTGCAGTTTTGCTGTCGAACTCGAATAGCGAAAGCTTTAACCCAGGTAACTCTAACGCTTCAATGGGAGTATTTTGGAGGCTAAATACAACCTGAAATAAGGGATGGTGGCTTAAATCTCGCTCTGGGTGAAGTTCCTCCACCAGCTTTTCAAAGGGCAAATCCTGATGGGCGTATGCTCCCAAAGTTACCTCTCGCACTCGATTCAACAATTCTCGAAACGTCGGGTTTCCTGATAGATCGGTACGTAACACCAAGCTATTGACAAAAAAACCAATTAATCCTTCTAGTTCGCTACGATTGCGATTAGCAATAGGTGAACCAACTGCAATATCCTCTTGCTGTGTGTAGCGGTAGAGCAAAGTTTGAAACGCTGCCAGCATTGTCATGAACAAGGTAACGCCTTCTTGAGAACTTAGTGCCTCTAGCGCTTGAGTTAAGGAGTGTGGTAGCTCTAAAAATTGTTTTGCACCCCTGTAGCTAGGAACTGCTGGTCTTAGTCGGTCGGTGGGGAGATTCAATACCGAAATCCCGTTTAATTGCTTTTGCCAATAAACTAACTGGCTTTGTAGGGGCGAAGTGCCGTTTGCTGCCACTTTTTGTAGCCACTCCCGTTGCCATTGAGCGAAATCTGCATATTGAATGGGTAGTTCTGGTAGGAGCGTAGATACGGAGTAGCTAGTCGTCAGACATCGCTTATCCTCTGCCAAGGCTTTGTATAATACCCCCAATTCTTTAATAAGCACTCCAATTGACCAGCCATCGGCAACTATGTGATGTAGATTTAGCAGCAGCAGATATTCTGCTTCATCCAGTTGCAGCAGCTTTACTCGTAGTAATGGCCCAGTGGTGAGATTGAAAGGATGTTGAGCCTCTTGGGTTACGATTTGCTGCACTCGTGTGTCGCGTTCTGGGCTGTCGAAATTGCGTAGGTCTATTAAGGGAAGAGGTATGGTTAAGCTAGGTGCAATTGCCTGTACTGGTTGCTGTACCATAACAAATCTAGTACGTAACGTTTCGTGGCGACGTACAATTTCGTTGAATGTCTGCTTTAAGGCAGTGAAGTTGAGGGAACCTGTCAGGTGAAGTGCTGTTGACACGTTGTAAAATGAATTCCCCGGTGCTAATTGGTCGAGAAACCACAATCGCTGCTGGGCGAAAGAAGTGGGAAAAACGAAAACCTCTGCTTCTTCAGAAAAATTAAGTTCTTCATCATCTGTGAGACTGCTGTAAATATACTGGCTCATAAGTGAATGGCAAACAGTTGTGGTGGAATTTGTGGAAACTTTTGGCGTTGCATAATAGAGGGATGGATTGAGGTCATCTACGGCATATGCAACAATGTCCCATAGTTTTCATATCCCGGCAGATAAACTCCCACCCGATGACCCGGTTGGAGGATAGTTTCCAGGTTGTCCAAAACCAGCAAACAACGATGGGTTCGCAACCAGTGCAGTAGGCGTTCTGGGGTCGCCTGGACATCTTATTGGCGGGAGAGAAACGGCACGATATCCCCTAGTAGTTCTTTCAGTTGCGGGGCATTGTCTAGCGATCGCCAGATCATAAACTCAAACTCGTCTTGCAAATCTTGAACCAGTTTAGCAGCTAGGGAAGTTTTGCCAATGCCCCCATCCCCAACAGGGCTATGAGACGGCAGCAATTTTAGTGAAATGGTATGAGCGATCGCGAGTTGGAAGTGTTGCGCCTGATGGAAGTACTCAAAAAATGTCATCATAGTTAAAGTGAAAACATTCTGGAGACAAGACAACGGTTTACGCACGCCCTTTAGCACGGTTAATTGAACAATTGCAACGCCTACCGGGAGTTGGCCCCAAAAGTGCCCAACGACTGGCTTTGCATATTTTAAAGCGACCAGAAGCAGAAGTAGAAGCTTTGGCGCAAGCTTTAGTTGAGGCAAAAAAACAGATAGGCTTGTGTTCTGTTTGCTTTCACTTATCTGCTGAACCTGTTTGTGAAATTTGCCGCAATGCCAACCGTGACAATAACACTATCTGTGTTGTTGCAGATCCTCGCGATGTGATTGCGCTGGAAAAAACCCGCGAATACAAAGGCAAGTATCACGTTTTGGGCGGGGTGATTTCGCCAATTGATGGAATTGGCCCAGATCAGTTGAATATACTAGCTTTGCAGCGCCGAGTGAGCCAGCAAAAACCTCAAGAAGTAATTCTGGCAATTAGTCCGAGTGTAGAAGGGGAGACAACAACCTTGTATATCGGTCAGCTGTTGAAACCATTTACCAAAGTGACGCGGATTGCTTTTGGTTTACCTGTAGGTGGCGATTTAGAGTACGCAGATGAAGTTACTTTGGCGAGGGCGTTGGAAGGACGCCGAGAGTTAGATTAAATTTTGGTGATTTTGCTAGTTAATCACTTTCTTGACTATTGACTGTACATAACATCCGATCGCAAAACGTACTTTCGTCCCTGGATAATAGTAGCGCCCTCATGTACTAGTTCGTGGACAAAACACAAAGCCATACCTGTTACTGGAAGCACAGCTAGATTAGATAAATCTTGGTAGTATTCAGGAAGATAAAAGCGGGTTTCGCCGCCTTCAAAGCCTTCATTCAGATAAATCATAAAAGTCAATAAACTTTCCTCACCGTTAGTTCGGCGATAAGAACCATCATGGTGAGGTGCAAACCTCTGACCTGGATCGTAGCGATAGAAACGAAAACGCTCATTCAGCCCAACTGGATGCCATCTACCAATGGTTTTGGGGATATAATTTGACACACGCTGCCATAAATCAAAAGCACGCTCCCGGTCATCTAGAATAACGCGCTGATTATTGCGGATGTCGGGACGCATTTTAAAACCTCGGTGGGTAGTAATAGGAGCATCTGTATAGCCAATATTTTCTGTTAAAGTAATATACTCAGCGCATTCTGCTGGCGAAAGAATATTTTTCAGCGTGAAAATTTGGTTGCGAAGCAAATCTTTCTTGGTCATGGTTAAGCCGATTGAGATTTAAGCCTGATGAGAATGTATTCCTTATAACTCAATACGATTCAGTTGAGCCTAAAATCTAATGAACAGAAATAGAGTTTTAGCGGTGATTTGACCCTAACAATTCTGTAATTGTAGTCAGTAATTCAGTCGGTTGTACTGGTTTGGCAATGTGTTTCTGAAAACCAGCTGCTAAAACTCGATCGCGATCGCCTTCCCCTGCATAGGCGGTAAGAGCGATCGCCGGAATTTCCCCGCCCTCTTCTTTAGGCATAGCTCTGAGCATCTTAATCAAGCTGTAGCCATCCATTTCTGGCATTCCTAAATCACTAATTAATAAATTAGGTACAGTTTGTGCTAGAATTTGAAGCGCTTCATTTACCGATGCAGCGGCAGTTATTAACGCTCCATTCTGTTGTAGCAAGAAGTGCAAAAACTCCCGTGTGTCAACATCGTCATCGACAATTAATACCCGTAGTCCACGGAGAACTGACGAGTTAAATTTATCCCCTGCTCCTGCTGCTTCCCCTGCACTCTCACTTTCCTTCATAATCGGCAGTCTGACAGTAAAAATTGCTCCCTGTCCAATTCCTGGACTGGCTGCTTTTACAGTGCCACCATGCAACTCTACTAAGTGACGAACTATTGCCAATCCTAGCCCCAGTCCGCCAAATTTCCTGGTTGTGCTGCTATCAGCTTGACGAAAATATTCAAATACGTGGGGTAGGAATTCAGGGGAAATACCTTGACCTGTGTCTTTAACTTGAATTAGTGCTGAGGGGGAGGTTAATTCACCACTCAATGACAAGCTAACTTCCACTGAACCACGAGAGGGAGTGAACTTAACTGCGTTCGAGAGTAAATTCCCTACAACTTGCTGTAAGCGATTATAATCGCCTAACACTTTGCCAACATTGGGATCGAGCTGTACTTTAATCTGGATAGATTTGGTTTCGGCAATTAGCCGGACTGTTTCTAATGCAGCATCAATTACAGCTACCAGGTTAACAGTGGCAAAAGTCAAGTTCAACTTACCACGAATAATTCGGGAGACATCCAGCAACTCATCAATTAATTGAATCTGCAATTGAGCATTTCTTTCGATGGTTTCCAAAGCCCGATTTGTAGTAGCTTCATCAAATTTGCGGCTTTTGAGTAGCGATGACCACCCTAAAATAGGGTTGAGGGGCGATCGCAATTCGTGGGAGAGAATAGCGAGAAACTCATCTTTATTCCGGTTTGCCTGTTTGAGTTCTTCTGCTTGTTGCCTAAGTGCCTTTTCTAATTGCTTTCTAGGGGTTAAGTCAAGAATAAAACAGATCCAAGATGCGGGATCTCGCTCCACCAAAGCACCACCAATTAGTATGGGAATACGGGAACCATCCTTGCGGATGTATTCTTTTTCAAAAGGAGTAAATAGCCCAACCGTTAAAAGTTGCTCTAGCCCCTGCCGATCGAGAGCATGATATTCAGGTGGAGTGATGTGTTGTCTGCGTATCTTACCCTCTAATAGTTCCTCTCGCGTATAACCTACCATTTCTAAAAAAGCTTCGTTTGCCTCAGTAATGTAATCGGGAGTGGCGAACATAATGCCAATAATGTTGGAATCAACTAAGCGCCTTAATTGAGTTTCGCGGTGGCGCAAATCATTTTCTACCTGTTTCCGTTGGGTAATATCTTGGGTAGTACCCATCATCCGTACTGGCTTACCCTCGGCATCATAAAAGACGCGACCTTTAGCAGCAATCCAATGAATGCTACCATCAGACCAAAGAGTGCGGTATTCGATATCACAGTCAATCTTTTCCTCAAGACAGTAGGCGATCGCTTCATGGATGCAGTGGCGGTCTTCTGGATGTACACTGTTGAGGAAAATCTCAAAGCTGATTTCGGCTTCTGGGGACAGTCCATACAGCTGCTTACATTTCTCTGTCCAAATTAACTCGTTGGTAGTCATATTCCAAAACCACATACCCAGTTCAGCAGCGGTAGTGGCCAACCGTATCCTTTCTTCACTCTCGCGCAGATTTGTTTCAATTTTTTGACGTTCCCATAGAGCAGCTTGCTGTTCGGTAATATCAGTACTCGCACCAACTACCCTAACTACCTGACCATTTGCATCTCGAACTGCAAACCCCTGGTCTACCACCCACAAATAGCGGCCATCCTGGTGACGCACTCGATACTCGATGCGATAACGGTTTCCATTGACCATACTAGCCATGAATTGGTCATTAATTCTTTGTTGGTCATCGGGATGGATGCGTTCTTGCCACCACTGGAAAGTAGGTTCCGTTTCTTGTTGTGTGTAGCCAAAAACCTGGGTTAGACCCTGAGTTCTTTCCACAGTATTTCTCCCAATCTCCCAGTCATAGATTAGGCAATTAACCGCCGCCGCTGCTAGCTCAAACCTTTCGTTACTTTGCCGTAGGGAAATTTCTATGTGTCGTCGCTCTGTAATATCAAAAGCAATCCCCAAAAGATATTGCGGCAATCCATCAGCAGTTCTGCTGTGTAAAGTGTCATAGCTACAAAACCAGCGCCACTCTCCATTAGCGTGTCGAATTCGGTATTCAAAGCTGAGGACTTCACCCTGACGAACAGAATTAAATTGTTCCAAATAGCTAGGGAGTCGAGCCAAATCTTCAGGGTGTAGAAGTTGAGTAAATAACTCCTTTCCCATCGCCTGGATTTCTGCTGGTGTGTAGCCCCAACCTTGAGCAATTTCGTAATTAACGTAAGCATTTCGCTGTTCAATTAGGTCATAAATGTAGATTATCCCTGGAAGAGTCCCAGCAATTTGTTGAAACAGACGTTGACTATCCCACAATGCCTGAAATTCATCTGCATCAACTTGTTGAGTATCTTGTTCACAACTACAGTCATCCTGGAACTGGGCGTGCTTAGATGCCGTAATATCTGAAAAAGTTGTCACGATCGCATACAGATTACTTCCTTCAGTTTGAAACAGAGGTTGCGAGGATAACAAGAGCCAGACTAGCTCACCATTTGGCTTATAAAAGCCACACACCACATTTAAGCAAGGTTTACCTGTATTTTGAGTAACGATCGCAGGGTGAGTTTCACTGAGTAAAGGAGAGCCATCTTCATGAATAAATTGCCACTTGGGATCGAGCAAGTTTTGCCCTACAAGCTGTTGTGGGGTCAGTCCCAAAATGCGATCGCTAGCAGCATTGCAAGCCTGAATAGTGCCATCAGGCAACTGAAGCACCATTCCTTCTTCTTGACTGGCTACTAGCGAAGAATTTGCCTTTTTACTAACTTGCCGATGCAGCAGCTTGTGATTAGCCAGCTGGTTGTGGAACTTTTCCGCGTCTGGCATTCTAAAAAGTTAAATAATTTTAGTTAAATAATTTTAAAGTTAATCTAAAATTGAGCGACTTATATTTACATAAATTTTAAGGCAATTTCTTCAAACTTGAGGTACGAGCTGCGATCGCTACTTCTATCACCGAAACAGTGCTGAGTGCTGAGTAACGAGTGCTGAGTAAAAAAAGTAATAATGGCACTGCGCACTCAGCACTCTTAAATCTTATAGACTTAGGGAACCTATGCAGAAAATTAAACTCAGCACTCAAAACTCAGCACTCATCACTCAGCGCTCAGCACTCAAAACTCAGCACTCAAAACTCAGTACTCAAAACTCAGTACTCAGCACTCAGCACTCAAAACTCAGTACTCAAAACTCAGTACTCAGCACTCATCACTCAGCACTCAGCACTCATCACTTAGCACTCCCAAATCAACCCCCAACATGAATACCAGGTCGTATGTGGGGATTCTTTTCAGCCCGACGCAGTACTTCACGGGTAACTACAGCAATGTCACCTTCGCCAAACAAGATAAAACGCAATAGGTATTGTATGGGATTTCCCTCAGCCCAGCCGAAGTAAGCATGGGGAATCTTACCTGTTTGGTCACGAATGTAAAGTAGTAAAGCTGCGATCGCATTTGGTACTGCTGCACTTTCAGCCCGGAGGATGCGATAATCGCCAACTTGTACCCCTTTTACTTTAATCACATCTGCAAATTCCGAAGCATCGGATACATGAATTTCTAGAAACAGAATTGGATTGTTGGCTGGAATATGGTTGTCTTCGCGTACCTCTTTCTCTTTCAGAAAATACTCTAGAACATCGCCCGTATTCAACCGATTTGCAATCAATCGTATTGTTCCCTGGGTATCTTCAGCAAGGAATTGGCTAGCAAGTTCGTCAACTTCAATTCGCTCTGCTCGCAGTTCCGTTGAACGCCAAACACGAGAAACCAGTGAGGTAAAAATGATTGCACCAATGAAAAACCCAGCAATTCTAATGCCTTCTGGTCTTTCAATGATATTGACAATGGTGGTATATACAAATAACAGTGCAATGAGGCCAAAAACGAATCTTGTTCGCTTCTGTCTGTGACGATGGGCTGATAAGGTGACGGCAAAGGCGGCTGAGGTGATTAACACAAGCACACCAGTTGCGTAAGCCCCACCTTGGGCTTCTACATTTGCTTTGAAGATAACTGTGACAACAAAAGCGATCGCTGTGTAGACTAACACCAAAGGCCGCGTTGCCCGTGCCCAATTGGGTGCCATACCATAGCGTGGTAGGTAGCGAGGCACGATATTTAACAGCCCTGCCATTGCAGATGCACCTGCAAACCACAAAATGGAAATAGTACTTAAATCATAAATTGTGCCAAAGCCATCGCCTAAATACAGATGTGCTAAATAAGCAAGGGCCCGTCCGTTGGCTTTGCCCCCAGATGCAAATTCTGCGGTTGGAATCAGTAGAGTGGTTATAAAGCTGGTGGTAAGCAAAAAGAAGCTCATAATCAGAGCAGCAGTGGTGAGCAGCTTGCGTGTATTCCGAATCCGCCCTTTGGGATGCTGCGAAGTGCTGTTACTGCTACCTTTAACCAGAGGCATAACGGTAACACCAGTCTCAAAACCTGATAATCCCAGCGCTAATTTGGGGAAGATGAGGAGAGAGATGCCGATTAGGAGCAAAGGGTTGGAATGGCGAGCAAAAATTGCAGTTTGCCAGTTAGCGATCGCTTCTGTGTGAGTTAATATTTGGTACACACCGACGCCAACGACAATAAAGTTTAACAGCAGATAAGCTGCCACCAAAACTACTGCAATCCCAATGGCTTCTCGGAAACCTCTCAAGAAAACTGCACCTAGTAATGCAACTAATATTAGGGTAATTGCGATCGTCTGATTGTGAAGCCAAATAGGTGTTAGCGGATTTTCGATGATATGGGCTGTGGCATCAGCTGCTGACAAGGTAATGGTAATAATAAAGTCGGTTGCCACAAAACCAAGTAAGCACAGTACAAGTAATTTGCCTTGCCACCAAGGAAGTAAACGCTCTAACATTGCGATCGACCCTTCACCATAAGGGCTTTCGGCAGCAATGCGCCGATAAATTGGCAACGCTCCAAAGAGCGTTAGCAAAACCAGAACCAGGGTAGCTATAGGAGAAAGAGCGCCAGCCGCCAATGCTGCAATCCCTGGTTGATAGCCAAGGGTCGAGAAATAATCTACACCAGTCAAGCACATCACCTGCCACCAAGGATGCTGGCGATGTGGTTCTTCTTTGCGATAAGGGCCTTCTTTCTCTCGTCGTCGGTCTTCTTCAAGCAACCAATGGATTAACTGGTTGCCGAGCCGTTTTGTTGAAACAATTGATTTAGTCATCAAATACGGTTGTGTTGCAAAAGTCGGCTTTGTGATTTTTTAAGCCTTCATGGTTTATTAAAATTTTTAACTACAAAGGCATAGCACTATTATTGTATGTTAAGCATCCTGTCCGATTTACAAAATATATAGTGGCTATTCGTAGTCGTTTACCATATCAAGATCGGTTGCAGCTTTTGGTATAGGAAGACTCAACACTGCAACCGTATATTTTGGGTTTAACGCTTTCGTATCCTTAGTACCTTCAAGCTGTATTAGTTAAAAAAACGGCGCTGCTAAACAAGGTATGTACGCAATTAACAAATCAGCCCCAAAACAAAAGTCACTTTTAGTTATATGATGTTTGTGTAATTGACCATAAAATAAGCTAACGCGCCTACATATTGCACTATTTTCCGTGTAGACCGTCATTAGTCATTAGTCATTTGTGTTTACCAATTGGACTTTGGACAATTGACTTAGGAAAACCTCACCAGTTGATGTGCAATCTTATTTGCGTAACGGCTTAATTAACCTGCTAATCTATAACTCTATTTGTGTAGCCGCAGATTTTAGTTTGATGGAATTATGGAGATATAGTCGTACACCATATACAGGCAATCTGTTAGGTAGGCTCGTAGCATCACGCGAACCAATCTACACCAACTACATTAATTCAAATGTTTGACAATATCTGCAAATTCTTAGTTGAGAACTTCTCCAGTGACTTTGCTACATGGTTATTAGGCGAATCTATTAATTTAACAGAACTAAGTCCAAAAGAATTATCTCTCGAACCCATTCGGGCTGATGCTCTAATTCTGTTGCAGTCGGAGCAAAGCATATTGCATTTAGAATTTCAAACCCAAGTCGATCCGGAAATTCCTTTTCGGATGATTGACTATCGATTACGAGCATATCGCCGCTTTCCAGATAAAGCAATGCATCAAGTCGTAATTTACCTCAAGCAGACAAATTCAAATTTGGTGCAACAAAATACATTTACAATTGCTGGGACACGACATGAATTTGCAGTTATCAGACTTTGGGAACAACCAACTGAAGTATTTTTGAGAACACCTGGACTTTTACCTTTGGCAGTGTTAAGCAATACAATTGATCCAGAAGTTATACTTAATGAAGTGGCACGCGAAATTAACGGTATTACAGAATTAAGAACTCAAAGTAATATTGCTGCTTCTACAGCGATTTTAGCTGGTTTAGTATTAGATAAAGAGGTTATTAAACGAGTTTTGAGGTCAGATATTATGCGCGAGTCAGCGATTTATCAAGACATTCTACAAGAAGGCAAGGCTGAAGGCAAGGCTGAAGGCAAGGCTGAAGGCAAGGCTGAAGCGTTACTTGAAGTGGCAAAAAATCTATTTAGTACTGGTATGTCATTAGAACAGATTGGCAGAGTCACAGGGTTATCAATTGAGCAGTTACAGTATTTACAGGCAAGTGAGTCCAATCAATAAATAATCGGTGCAGTCAACCTGCACCGATTAATAAGTGTTACTCTAATTGAACATCCCATTGTTTCACGCCAATGCTGAAGCTTGGGGTTTGGCAAAAATCATTCTTCCTGCTGTAGTTTGCAAAGCACTGGTAACTACTACTCGCAGTTCACCACCCACATAACTGCTACCTTCTTCAACAACTACCATTGTGCCGTCATCTAGGTAGCCAATGCCTTGACTGGGTTCTTTGCCTTCCTTGAGGATTTTTAAATCCAGGTTGTCGCCAGGTAAATAACTGGGGCGGACGGCATTCACTAAATCATTTACATTCAAAACAGGTACTTTTTGAACACTGGCAACTTTAGACAAGTTGTAGTCGTTGGTTAGCAGTGTGCCGCTGATTTCTTGGGCGAAGCGTACTAACTTGGCATCCACTGTGGGAATATCTTCGTAGTCAACTGTATTAATCAGGATGCGATCGGGATAATCTTCCTTAATACGGTTGAGAATTTCTAGTCCTCTCCTTCCCCGCACCCGCTTTTGGTCTTTGCTAGCATCCGCTACTTGTTGAAGTTCTTGCAAGACAAACTGTGGTACGAGAATTTGCCCTTCCAGAAACCCTGTTTCTAGTAAGGCTTCAATACGACCATCAATAATACAGCTAGTATCTAGAACTTTGGTATTGGCTGGTTTTAATGTTCCTTCCACTACCATCGATTCAACGGTGTTGGGATTAATGAATCGCAATAAGCCTCGCCCGTGGGTGTCTGCCAAATTCATGCCAGTGACGGAGAGGATAATACTACCGACAACTGCCACCAATGGCTTAATAAATCCAAAATCTGCCGGGATCGGGAGCAAAAATAGTGGGGCTAGCATCAGGTTGGCTAGTAATAGCCCAATCACTAAGCCAATGGCACGAGTTAAGATCATTTCCAGAGGCATTTCTTTGACTTGTGATTCCAGGCGACGATATGTCGTCTGGAAACTCAGCCCGATCGCACCACCAATAATAGCGGCAAAGACGGCAACAACTAAGCGTAAAGCTTCTAGATTCGTTACCTGATCTAGCGCCCCATTGGGTAGTAGTTCAATGCTGTAGAACCCTATTCCCGACGCTGCTAAGATAAATGAGAAAATAATAATGGCGTCAAGCATGGTTGTCTTGTTTTCCTGCAACTGTGTTAACCGATAAAGTTAAGTATTTTTTATTTCATCGGTAAGATAAACTGATCGATATTGATTTACACTAAGGGTTTAGGCTAACAATATCTGCAATTATTATAACTAAAGGCTTTTATCTTAATATTTTTCATTGTTTTGTTGTAAAAAGACAAAAACTTGTAAATAAACTACTCATTTTCTAAGAATTCAGAATCCAGAAGTCAGAATTAAGAAGACTTTGATACCCAAAGTTAATAATTTTAAGAAAATCAAGAAGTTATTGCACGCTTGCTTTTACGATTATTCTGGCTCTTGACTCACTTCGACTACGCTCAGTGACCACCTGACTCCTGAATTCTTTCCTCATTTTCATTGTCTCTAATTAGCAGTTGTGTTAACTTAAAACTTTTCTCAAAATGAGTCAAAAATTTAGTATTTCGGGAATTGCGAGTTCTGCTTATGTGCATATTCCCTTTTGCAGGCGGCGATGTTTTTATTGTGATTTCCCGGTGTCTGTTGTGGGCGATCGCTTGCGGGGCGAAACATCTGGTACTATCTCCCAATATGTTGAGGTGCTATGTCAAGAAATTGCCATTACACCAGCATTTGGTCAACCCCTAAAGACAATTTTCTTCGGTGGTGGTACTCCTTCGTTGCTCTCAATAGAGCAGCTACAACGGATACTGACAGAGCTACAAAAACATTTTGGGATTGCTTCTGGGGCAGAGATTTCTATGGAAATTGACCCAGGCACCTTTGATTTAGCCCATATAGCAGGCTATCGCAGTGCAGGCGTGAACCGGGTAAGTTTGGGCGTACAAGCCTTTCAATCAGAATTATTGCAAAGGGCGGGGCGATCGCACTCAGTTGAAGATATTTTTGCAGCTGTGGAACTAATCCACCAAGTCGAGATTCCCGTATTTAGCTTAGACTTAATTTCTGGATTGCCGCATCAGTCTTTGGATCAATGGCAGGATTCCTTAGAAAAGACGGTGGCGATCGCACCCACTCACATTTCCATTTACGATCTCACCATCGAGCCAGGTACAGCCTTTGGTCGTTATTACAAACCTGGCGATACTCCTTTGCCTACGGATGAAACCACAGTCAAAATGTACCAGATGGGTCAGCAGGTTTTAACTAGTGCAGGTTATGAGCATTATGAAATTTCTAATTATGCTCAACCTGGCCATCAATGTCGGCATAATCGAGTGTATTGGGAAAACCGCCCTTATTATGGCTTCGGTATGGGTGCGGCGAGTTATGTTGGGGGGAAGCGGTTCACTCGTTTGCGTAAAACTAAAGAGTATTACCAGTGGGTACAAGCTGGCGCTGTCATTGATTGTGATGTGACTCCCCCAAAGGAAGTATTGTTAGAAACGTTAATGTTGGGGTTGCGTTTGGCAGAGGGTTTGAGTTTGGCAGCGTTGGGGGAAGTATTTGGGGAAGAGAAGGTGGAGGAAATTTGCAAGTGTTTGCAATTGTATTTTGAGAAAGGTTGGGTGGAAATTGTAAAGGGAAGATTGCGTTTGGTTGATCCCCAAGGGTTTTTATTTTCTAATGTGGTATTGGCGGAATTGTTTGAGAAGTTGGGGTGATGAACTGCTTATGCAAAAAAATAAAGTTAAAAAAGCTGTGATTCCGGTAGCTGGTTTCGGTACTCGTTTGTTTCCAGCTACCAAAGTTGTCAAAAAAGAACTTTTCCCAATTATCGATCGAGATGGTAGGGCAAAACCTGTGATTCTTGCAATTATTGAAGAGGCAATTAGTGCTGGAATTACAGAAGTGGGGATTGTGGTGCAGCCAGATGACAAAGAAATATTTGCAGATTTCTTGAAAAAACCACCTAAAAAAGAACTTTTAGAAAAACTTTCACCACAAAATCAAGAATATAGCCGATATCTTGAAGATTTAGGTAGCAGAATTACCATTTTGTTACAAGAGGAACAATTAGGCTATGGTCATGCGGTATTTTGTGCCAAGGATTGGGTACAAAATGAGCCATTTTTGCTCATGTTGGGCGACCACATTTATGCATCTGACATTGAAAAATCTTGTGCTAGCCAAGTTTTAGATGTTTACGAACAAGTTAATCAAAATGTTGTTAGCTTAACTACAATGCCAGCAGAAATTATTCATAAAGCTGGGTGTATCACAGGAGTTTGGCAAGAGTTAAACTCGATTTTGTCAGTTACCCAACTCTATGAAAAACCTACTATTGAGTATGCACAACAGCATTTACGTGTAGAGGGAATGTCAGAAAATGAGTTTTTAGGTATATTTGGCTTATATTTACTAACGCCGAAAATTTTTGACTTTTTAGCAGAACATATCAACCAAAATTTCCGAGAACGAGGTGAATTTCAGTTAACATCTTGCCTTGAAAAATTGCGTCAGGAAGAGGGAATAACAGGATATGTTGTTAAAGGCAAGTGTTTTGATACAGGTTTGCCAGATGCTTATCGTCAGACAATGATTGATTTTAGAAAAATATAGATTAATCTTAGTTCAATTCGTTTGTCTGCGAGGATCTCACTTTTTAAGATGATTTAAGCAGACTGTAATCCATTGAAGTAAACAGAGCGATGAGCAAAAACTTGAGGCGTCTTAAAACTATACCGTTTAGTTTGCCCTGGTGGCAACCTCCTTTTTTGTTCAAGCAGTTTTCAGGTAGATGAGTTACAAAATGCCAAACTCAAAATCAGACACAAAGAATTTTTACTTCCTTCCTACTGTCTCTTTAAAAAACTACCTCAAAACTAGCGGTAGTTAGAGCAGGGAAAGAGATAGCATCCAATTGTGCAAATTTACCCCCAAAATTAATCTCAGCAAAATCATCTGCCGAACCATTAGGATTATAAAAGAGATTACCATTTGCGCTATTATAAACAATCACCGCGCTACTACTTGCAGCTAAAGTATCGTTCGTAACGGTGGCAAAGTCTGCGGAATTTAATTGAGTCGGGAAGACTGAGTTACTTAGAACTGTAAAGGTAGATTTGGATAGTTGGATATTGTCTTGCTCAGGAGTGAAGTCACTAATAGTATCAACTCCGAGTTCCCTAATATTAAACTTTGATCCTGTTGCAAATGCAAACTTATCTGAACCAGGGCCTCCTTCTAGTAAGTCGTCCCCACTATCTCCCTGTAGGTAATCGTTGCCTTGATTCCCGCTCAGAATATCTTTGCCACTACTGCCAAAAAGAGTATCATTACCTCTGCCCCCCAGGAGGTTGTCGTCATCACTACCCCCATCTATGATGTCTGCACCCGCTCCACCAAAAAGGATGTCAAAACCTGCCCCCCCATCAATGTAATGATTACCAATAACACCAGAAAGCGAAATACTGTCATCACCATCCCCAGCAAAAATAACTTTATCGCCAGCCGAAAAATCCGCTCTACTAAAGGTATCGTCTCCCTTGGTTGTAGTGACATCAGTACTGATCGCATTTGTGGCTCGAGCAACTGCCTCTTTTATGAGATCAGCAAGATTCTCACTTTCAGAACCAAGAGTCAGTACACTACCTCGACCAAGCTGGGTAACTAGCGTCTCGTAATCGGCTGCAACATCACTTGTAGTTAGAAAAATTGGAATAATGTTATTTGCTTCTAGCGCAGTTTTTACTTGTCCGATCTGTGGATAATCTTCAAAAGCATCAGCTATCCCATCTCCATTATTGGCAATAGTATCACTGGGAATAACTGCTGCGCGATCGCCGGCAACGTGATAAATACTATCGGTGGCTATTATCACAACACGAAATGAACCTACTCTGTAACCAAGACTGCCGCTATCTAAAGCTGCGAACAAGAGTGCATCTAATTGTGATTCTGACCCATCATTGCCACCAAAAGCTTGAAAGTCAAAGATTTTGTCTTTAATTGTTGTCACATTATTTGTCAAAGCTACTTCTGCTTGATATACATAGTCAGCGTAACCCCCAAAAGGCGCAAGTGGCTTATCCTTGAAAGAGGCCATACCAAATTTCAGGTCATCACCAAATATCTTTGCTAACGTCGGGTTGGTTAAGTGATTTACCGTCGCAGGAAGTACAGCTTTAAGCTGGATTAAATTCTCATCAGATGACGATGTTAAGTCTTGCAGCAGAACAATATCAGATACTAAACTCACAGTTTTTCCTTCTGACTATTTTTATTGATGGGTTGTATTGGAAAGTGCCTGAATGCTATTTCAGCTTGATATTAGCAGGGTTAATTGATTTAAGATAGTACTTAAATTGAAGAAAATATAATCTCTTTCAAAAAATATTTGCTGTGTCCTGACTCCTGCCTCTACCCTACTAAGGTTATAATCGCAGACTTAACGAGAGAGAATGTTACAAGATATGAGTTAAGCTAAAGTGCGTCAATGGGTGAACAGTGAAGATAATGCTTTGGATTAGAGGATGAATCAGTATTTTGCAACGGTTGCTCGCGGATTAGAAACCCTTGCGGCTCAGGAGTTAGAGCAACTGGGTGCACATTCCGTAGAGCCGGGGTTTTGCGGTGTAGCCTTTGAGGGCGATCGCGCTCTACTTTATCGCGTCAACCTTTGGGCTAGGCTGCCGTTCAGAATTTTGGTGAATATCCATGAGTTTCCTTGCCTTGATGCCAAGGATCTCTATCGCGGTATCCAGACCATCGATTGGGTAAACTATCTGACGCCAGACATGACACTAGCGGTGAATGTCACGGGCAAAAACGATCGCCTCAACCACAGCCACTTCACATCTCTCCAGGTCAAAAATGCGATCGTTGACCAACAAAAAGAAAATCTGGGCGAGCGTTCAAATGTAGAGCTTCATGACCCAGATGTGCGGGTTAATGTTCACATTGAACGCGATTTTTGTACCGTTAAACTCGACAGTTCGGGAAATAGTCTGCACCGCCGAGGCTACCGTCCTGCGGTTGGAACAGCCCCTCTAAAGGAATCTCTGGCTGCTGCCCTAATTCAACTTTCGGGTTGGCAAACAAACCAGATGTTCTACGATCCTCTCTGTGGATCTGGCACTTTACCTCTGGAAGCTAGCTTAAAGGCACTTAATATAGCACCAGGGTTGTTTCGCGAATCCTTTGGATTTGAAAATTGGCTCGATTTCGATCTGTCCCTTTTAGAAAAGCTGCTCCAAGAAGCTAAGGACAGCCAACTTGATACCCTTCCCGCACCTATTTGGGGAAGCGATCGCGATGAAAATATAATTGAGCAAGCGATTAACAATGCTCAAAACTGCGGCGTTGATAACCATGTATGGTTTTCTCAAATGGAGCTTGCTGATGTTGTCGCCCCCGCAGACAGTGGGATTTTATTCTGCAATCCACCCTATGGCGAACGACTGGGGCGAGATAGTGATTTAGGGGCATTTTATAAACTTTTGGGCGATGTGCTGAAACAACGCTTCAAAGGCTGGACTGCCTTTGTACTCAGTGGCAACAAGGAACTGTCTCAATCGATTGGGCTAAAATCATCCAAGCGAATTGCGGTGTACAACGGAGCGTTGCCCTGTCAGTTAATGAAATATGAGTTGTATTAAGATTTACGGTTTGTAGTATGTTGAAGGCGATCGCTCTCAACTACATTCTGATCGGTAAAAAATACATTGCCTGAAAATTTTGTGACACTGGGGATGTGCTGTATTATCGGAGTTTGTGAGAACCGCGACCTAAATCTGCTGTTGTATGGCATTAGCTATCTCGATAGACTTAATCTGAATCGGTGATATTTTTAATACTCTTTAAGAAATTTATTAAGTCAAACAAACTTGAAACTATCTGTATGTCTATATTCTGGCAGTTAGTATAACAACTTTTGAAACAAGTGGCAGTATAATCATTGACTGACAATCTGCAATTTATTTATCGTTAAAAGGCAAGGCTATTTATGTCAGACCAATTCACCTTTACCGTTACCAATAAAACTGAATTGGCAATTACAGAGTTGTGGGTATCTGTCGATGATGAAGAGTGGGCCTCATTTAATTTGGGTGAATCAGGGATTCCATCAGGTGAAACAGCAACAATTGCTTGGGCTGAATATACGAATGGTTCGCCCTGTGAATGGTACATCTCTGCTGTATTTGAAGATGAATCAGAAACTGAGTCAGCCCTATTTAACTTCTGTAAAGAACCAGCTTTAACAATTGGATAAATTCTGCACTGCGATCGCGCTTAATACATGATTGCATATCGATTCCAGCCATAACAAACAAAAGCCCAACCTCGAAATGCATCTAGGTGGGGCTTGATATTAGAATTGGCTGTTCCTTCTATCCCCTCAGATTTTGTGATTTACGGTTCGCAATATACTTAAAGCTACCGCCTCCGCTACTTTAATCCCATCGATACCAGCCGAGAGGATTCCCCCAGCGTATCCCGCGCCTTCACCAGCCGGATAAAGACCGACTGTATTTAAACTCTGATAATCCTCTTTGCGTTTAATCCGAATCGGTGATGAAGTGCGAGTTTCTACCCCAGTCAACACGGCATCATCCATCGCAAATCCCTTTATTTGTTTGTCAAAAGCGGGAAGTGCTTCACGGATGGCTGCGATCGCATAATCTGGTAAACTCTCACTCAAATCACCCAAATGTACCCCTGGTGTATAAGACGGCTTAACTGTGCCAAATGCTGTAGAAGGGCGATGGTTGAGAAAGTCTCCCACCAACTGCCCTGGAGCTTCATAAGTTCCACCACCCAATTTAAATGCTCGTTCTTCCAAGCGCCGTTGAAAGTCAATTCCTGCTAAAGCGTTCCCCGGATAATCTTCAGGTGTGATGCCGACAACGATCGCACTATTGGCATTGCGCTCATTCCGAGAGTATTGGCTCATCCCATTGGTGACGACTCGCCCAGGCTCTGATGCGGCTGCAACCACCAAACCCCCTGGACACATACAAAAACTATAGACGGAACGACCATTTTGGCAGTGGTGAACCAGTTTGTAATCGGCAGCACCTAAAAGCTTATGACCAGCTTGAGCGCCGAAACGACATTGGTCAATGAGATACTGGGGATGTTCGACTCGAAAGCCTATAGAAAATGGTTTCGGCTCTATGTAAACTCCACGATTAAATAGCATTTGGAAGGTATCGCGGGCGCTATGACCCACCGCCAAAACTACATAATCGCTGGCGATATATTCCCCACTGGCGAGGGTGACTCCCCGCACCTGTCCATTTCCGATATTGATATCTTCCACCCGGCTTTGAAAGCGAATTTCACCGCCAAGGGATTCGATTTTGGCACGCATACTTTGGACGATTCCCACCAGTTTAAAAGTGCCGATATGCGGTTTGTTGATATAGAGAATTTCCGGTGAGGCTCCCGCATTGACGAGTTCGGTTAGCACCTTACGCCCATAATGCTGAGGATCTTTGACTTGACTGTAGAGTTTGCCATCGGAGAATGTACCCGCCCCACCTTCACCAAACTGGGCATTAGATTCTGGGTTGAAGTCTGATTTTTTCTTCCAAAAGCCAAAAGTATCAGCAGTGCGATCGCGGACTTGTTTGCCACGTTCTAAAATGATCGGACGGAACCCCATTTGCGCCAGCATCAAACCCGCAAACAAGCCACAAGGCCCAGTACCAATCACGATGGGGCGAATCGTCAAATTGCTCGGTGCTTGTGCTACTGGGCGATAACTCATGTCTGGCGTGACCATTACATGGGGATCTTTTTTCAGGCGCTTGAGTAGATGAGTTTCCTGAATCGTTTCTACATCCAGAATATAAACAAGGGTAATCTCTCCTTTCTTACGGGCATCGTAGCTACGCTTGAAGATAGAATAACCGATCAAATCTTCGTCCGTGATTTGCAGCTTTTTGAGGATGGCAGTCTTGATGGCATCTTCAGGATGATCAAGCGGGAGCTTTACTTCTGTTAGGCGTAACATAGCGAGGAGAAATGCATACTGTCTATCA
This sequence comes from Nostoc sp. DedQUE12b, assembly GCF_034530835.1. NCBI lineage: Bacteria > Bacillati > Cyanobacteriota > Cyanophyceae > Nostocales > Nostocaceae > Nostoc > Nostoc sp. DedQUE12b. The sequence continues at coordinate 36,381 of NZ_JAVRCI010000019.1, forward strand.
AAATATTAACAAGAGAGGCAGGAAGCATGACGAATACTGCCTTTTGCCGAAACCTTACATAAACACTAACTTTTCACGTCATGGAAAAACCTAACGTTCCTCCCAACACAGTTGCAACGAGTAATAATACATAGCAATAATTACCTCAGAGAAACAAGAAAAGTTTAGTTGAAATTAATACCTGTTAAGGTGTAGTTCCAGTGTATTGAGCAACTTAGGCAAGTCTTTTTGAGAAACCTGACGTGTACCCGTCTCGACTGCATCAACCCAGGAAACGCTTTTCTCCATCGTTGTAGCGAAAAATGCTCTAGACCAGCCTTTTGCTTTTCTCGCTTCTCTAATGACATTACCTGATAGAGGCTGGATATTGTTTGCACTCAGCTGATTCGAGTCCACGGTCAAGCGTTCCTGTACTTCTGCTGGTAAATGAAAACGCCATCTAGAATTGAGTATTTGATTCCAGTAACCTATAGGTCTTTTAGCAGTTTTGCTGCTTGTTAACCAAGGTGGGCCTGTTTCTAGTTCTGCTTGCCATCCAGCTTCTTTGACAACTTTCAAGTCAGTTTCCAAATCATCAGCTATTTGCCGTCTAAGCTGTCTGTCTTGCTCTGCTGTTGACACTTTCTCTGCACCGTAAGCAATCTCCATCAGAGTCTTGCCCATTACACAATCCTGGAATTCCGGTTTGATTTGGAAGGTTAGCCAAACTAGCATTCTAGCCGCGCCAGCATTTTGTTTACCAATACTAAATAGTTTCTGTACGGTTTTCTTGGTAATAATTCCAGTGTGGTAGTGGCATTTAGATTTGTTGAGGAAGTATTTTGTCCATACTCCAGCTTGACCTATCACCTTTAAACCCACTAGCTTGTTATTGCCAGCTTTATCTGTTTCAAAATCTCGTATTATGCTGATGTCCCAAATCTTTAAATCAGCAACAGTAAAAGCTCCAGCTTTCCCCTGTTTAGGCGATGCAATACAAGCTAGTACTTGAGCAGGTTGCCGTAGTAAGGAGTACAAAATACTCAATTTTTCATGCTTGCATAAATCCCTGCGTTTAACAAGCCCTGTGTATTCAAGTAGTTGCTTATCATCAATTACAAAATTGCCTGACCAAGGTTTATCTAGGCTAGCTACTAAGGCACAGTAAATCAGGTGAATAGCACACGCCCTTGGATCAAATTCGTTTATAACAACTAAAGCTGCCTCTTCTGCCAGTGTTTCTGGTTGTGGAGTTTCGGGATTATCTGTTACATAGTAAAAGATTTTTCCTTTTCCCGTTTCAGCTTCTCTTTCATAACTAAAAGTATTATTTACTTGATTCCATGACAGATTCATTTTTTGAGATAAGACTTCAGCAACTCCATACAAAACTAGCGACAATGCAGCAACATTAGTCTTACTATCAGGAAATAAAGAAGCTTTTTTGAATTGCCGAGGTTTTGCTGAATCCTGGTAATTTAATTGTAAGTTTTGCTCAGATTGATTAACTCTGTCTTGAAGAGGAATTTGCTTTTTTAATTGAGTATTTGAGTGTTCCAGAGATTCTTCATCAAGAGCAACATTAGTTTCCTTTGGATTTGGATTACGGGAAATGGTAATTCCCATTAACTGGTGAAATAGATACAGAAGTTTACTATATAATGTTTTTGTTAAGTGTTTCATTTTCCTACTACCAATTTATTGCTCACGTAGGTAATTTACAATAATGAAATAAAGCCTGAGTTTCTTCTAATTGACCTTGCTAGAATATAACTCTCAATCGCTTTAAGTCGCTTAAAACAATCACCAACAATCCAAGAGATTTTCTACTAAGTGATACTAATCTAATAAAAATTGGTCAAGTAAAAATCAATTTTTTTACTTGACCATAATTATCAGTGATGAGTTGAAGCTTTCACTGATTGTAATTACGAATTGCAGCTTTGCTGCTTGAGGTTACTAGCGGTACTGTTGGTCAGCTGGATCGCCGTAGGGGTCTTCGCTAGCTGGGCGGATATTACCATACTGCCTGTAATCCGCCGGATCGCCGTAGGGGTCTTCGCTAGCTGGACGGACGTTACCATACTGCCTGGAATCCGCCGGATCGCCGTAGGGATCTTCGCTAGCTGGACGGACGTTACCGTACTGCCCGTAATCCGCCGGATCGCCATACGGGTCTTGGCTAGCTGGGCGGACGTTACCATACTGCCCGTAATTTCCTTGGTTGCCTCCTTGCATCAACTTTTTCATATCTAGGGCGGCGATACCAGCCATCGCTCCCTTCGCTAATGGATTGCTCATAATGTTACCACCTTGACCACCTGTAAAGCTCCCCACAGCACCACTCATAATTTGACTGAGTATATCTGGTTGTTGCTGGTGAACCCGGCCTGTCGTTTGAGCAAGATAATTTGGGTCTTGAAAGCGATCGTCTATACCATCTTGGTTTAGATCAGGAAAATTCAAGTTTGAAGAGCGCGTCTGCTGTTGAAGAGAGCGACCAAACTGCATCCGCTCTTGTGGTGACATCCGACTAAAGGCTTCTTGTGCAGATTCCTGATAAAGGTCTGGAGGTAACTGTCTAGATACTTGCTGATAACGGTTTAAAACTTCTTCATCTGAGTATCCCTCATGAGGTAAGCCTTGCTCGTAACGGTTGACAAAATTGCGGTAGTCATTTTCTGGTGCCTCACCGCCACCGAAGATTTTTTCTAATAGATTCATTTGTGACTCCTAAACTGTGATTTTACTAAACTATCAACGGAAAAATAATTACTTTTAATATATTAATTGTTGTATTTTTTCAAAATCATCTATCAAAAGTTACTTTTACTTCGATAAAAGTATAACCATTAGTACATAAAACTCCGGTTTGAATTTTGAAAGTATCCTGAGACTAAAACCCTTCTTGTACAAGAATTAGAGGTCAAAATCTTTTCAACAATTAAATAGTATTTCTATATACTTGTATAAAATTTTAAAAAAGACTTTTCTGAGAAAGCATAATGATGCTTGATATTATACTTATAAGTCTTATTAACTTTAAATACGGAAAAAGTTTCTATTAAAAAATAGGATGACGGTTAAACGCCATCTATTTATAATCTGTACAGAAATTAATTTGTTGGAACAGTACCTGCACCCAAACCCCTTAAGTCTCGCCCTGTGGGACTGTTATTATATCCTTGAAAATCCCGGTATTGTAGTGCTTCCTCCTCTGGAACACGAATGCCTTCTTGTGGCGGTGTTACCCAGATAGGGCGATTTTGAGCATCTCGATAGTAAACACGCCCATTCTTAGAAAGGTAGTATTTCCCCTGCGCTCCCGCTCCTTGGGCATTCTTTCGCTGATTGTAGAGGTAGTAAAGTCCAGCAGCACCTGCCAAGATAGCCACTTTCTGCCCTGTACTTAATCCCCTCCTAGCTTGGGGTTGATTTACGGGGGCGCGATTATTTAAATTTCTACCAACAGTATCGTCAACTGGAGGTGGCGCAGCATTTTGGGAACTTCCGCCGCAGCTATTAAGCAGAGGGATTGTTAGCAATGTTGAAAGAAATACTGTTGTTGTTAGCGAAGCTAATCTATTTGTCTTGATCATACATTTTCTTTTCCGGCTAATTTAGCTGATGTGGTATAAGATAGGACTTACGCAAAAGTGCTAAAAAGCTTAATTTATCGAGCCGCCATCTCTACGAGAGGCTTCCGCCAACGCCTAGCGTCTCGTTAGAGAAGAACGCCTTCGCAAAGCGTCTCGAAGAGAAGAACACCAAGAATCTACAGTTTTATACAATGGTCAAGCAAAACTCAGCTTTTTACTTGACCAAAACTTTAGATACACATATATCCGCCACGATACTTTAGTTAGTTTAAAGTCTGTGATTCTTCTATGCCTAAAGTTTGTTTTTTAAGCAAGCGAATTTCTGCTGTTAATTCTTGCCGAGTAGAATCTTTGAGCAAATAGCGGGAAGTAAACCAAATTGTGTAACCAAGTCCAATTAATTCGAGAAATGGAGAAAGTAGGGGAATATCATTTATGGCGTTGAGTACCGCTAGAAAAATCCTTAGTGCCGTAACTGTTAGCACAAGCAACCCAAAGCTGATAATCAGCGATTTGTATTCTTGGTAGAATCTACCTATATACTCAGGTATTTTTGCCAAAAATATAGAAATCTGGCTACCAATTTTTTGCCATTGTTCTTCATTTTCCGAGGCGGGTGGCAACATTGCCAGGTTTCCAGGCTCTGAACCTTTGAGTGCTTCTATTTGGTTTGGGGAGGCAGTATTGGCATACTGGTCTTGCTGTAATTCGGTATTCATAATTATCTCCTGATTTTCTGCAATGAGAGCAGTTTTAAAATTTACACTTTGTTATTATCAATTTTGGCAAAGCTTGCTTTTTAACTAGATTTATTACTCCTTAGCGGCACAGCTAAATATTTATTTGCAAATTCATTAGGACTTTAATAATATTTAGACATTTTTAGATTTCCTTCTCATCAATCTTTTGGCAGAGATTTTGTCTTCTATAAGAGTGATAGATGAGGTATTACAACTTCAGCAAATAAACCTTTAACAATGTGAGGATATTTGATTTAAGTGTAAGGTGTTAATAAATATATCAAACTAGCTAGGTTTGATGGTATGTATTGATTTAGCTAAGTTTAGTTTTGAGATTTACTGCTAGAAGCTAGTCACATAGATGCTAGAAACTAGTCACAGTATTTACAAAAATTAGTTTAAATGAATTTTATAAGTAGCAATACATTAATACTAAAAAGTTGTTTTATATCATACTTATGGGCTATGAAAATATATTTAATTACTTCGATTGATTAAATATCTACATAATTTAAGTCAATCTTTGGAGAGAAGATGTATTTAAACTAAATTGGGTAATTTATAAAAAGACACAGCAAGATTTTCAGGAATAAAATAATGCCACTCCAAAAAATAAGTGAATTTGATCAAGACTACCTTAATACTCTTGAAGGTAACGACATCAAAGGAATGGGTGTGTATGTTCAAGGAACTGATGAGAAGATTGGCACAGTAAATGATGCTGTACTAGATGACCAAGGAGCATTCCGCTATTTAATTGTTGACATAGGCTTTTGGATTTTTGGCAAGAAAATCTTACTACCAGTTGGTAAATCGCGTATTGACTCTACAGCAAACCGTGTATATGTCGTTGGTATAACAAGAGAGCAAGCGGAAAATTTACCTGAATATCAAGAGCATACAACGCTTGACTACGACTATGAAGAACAGGTGCGTGGAAGATATCGCACACCGTCTGTAGAAAGTTCAGCTACGCTAGGAGCGACAGCTGGCGGTACTACTCCTAGTCCTGACAGCTACACCTACGCAGACGACGCGGATTTATATGATGTCAGCGCTCACGAAGACCAAACCTTCAAACTCTACCAAGAAAGGCTAGTTGCTAATAAACAGCGCCGGAAAAGTGGAGAAGTATCGATTAGTAAGCATGTTGAAACCGAAACTGCAAGAGTTGCTGTTCCGGTGGAAAAAGAGCGAGTCGTAATTGAGCGAGTGACTTCTCAAGACACAGGCAAAGTTGTGTCGGCTGAAGCGACTGACTTTTCCGAGGGCGAGGTAGCGCATATAGACCTCTATGAAGAAGTTCCAGACATCCGAAAGGAAGCTTTTTTGCGCGAAGAAGTCAAAGTGCAGAAAGTTGTAGACAAAGAAACCGTTGAAGCTCAAGAAACCATTCGACGCGAAGAATTAGATGTTGATACTGATGGAACTCGAATAGAGAATAAAACTGACCGGGGTTAACCTACTTAAACTACGAACGTCATTACTTTTGAGCTAGTAGGAGTGGGTTTTCTATCTACTTCTACTCAAAATTACTTTCAGTAGATTGATATTGCAGAAAAGTCATTAGTTTAGATGAGGTGGTTAAATTGAAAATAATTCAACAGTTTCGTCGGGTTTTAACAGCTTTAGTCTTGGTATTAGTACTAACAACGACTGCCGCCTGTAGTGGTACTGTTCAAGCTAAACAACCAACTCAATTACCGTCTGGAATCAGTCATAGTGCCGACTATGCCTTGTTGTCACGCGGTAACAGTGTACAGGGTCAAGATTTTGGGAACTGGGTTATCAGCACAGCTAAAGGAATTGTCCAAGATGCTTATGTACGTGACAACAATAAGTTAGGTGTCGTGATTGCGCCTCAAGTTCGTCCGACCGAAGTCCGACCATTAGCAAAATCTTTACTCCAAGGTTTTCACAAAAATTTCCCCAATCAAGACTTAAAAGTTTTGATGTATGCACCAGACAAAAAACTGATTTTGACGGCTCAGTATGATGTGCAATCTCAGCAAGTTGAGTATAAATAAGAACTCATTTTTTGGACAAAGCCTGAGTTAATTCAGTTGATTGCAATCTGTATAAAAAGGAGACATTTAAAATGAGCAGCAGTGACAAGTATAAACGTGAAATTCTCAACGAGTTGGCTCACGGTAATACAGAGTCTTTAGATGATGTTTCATCTGACCCAACTCAGGAATACCAAAATTTTGACGATTTTGCCCAGCGTTCATCTCACGATCAACGTCGGCAATTGTTTAGTCAATCTTTCAACCATAACAGCATTCCACCAAGCCAGCTGGAGCCAGAACTTCAAAAGGCGATCGCTCAGATTAAGCCTAATGAACGGGATGATGTTGCACGGGCATTTTTCAAGCACTTAAAGCAAAGAGGTCTAGACGAGCGCCATCTGGAGCGAGATTTGGGACTTTCTACCCACAACCCCAACCACATGAATGCAGATGACCTCAGCAAGCTGGCATCTTTCACATATCATAGCCATCCTGACATCTTCCAAGAGGTGATGGCTGAACAACCAGCGATTCTGAAGTTTCTTAGTAATCCAATGGTAGGTGCAGCTTTAGGAGCGATCGCCTCTAAATGGTTTGGTCGTCATAAGTAATATCATGTCCGGTTAAAGACTTATCATTAAGACTGCAAGGGGGCGAAAGAGTTTTCAGGTTTTTGCACAGATAGTCAAGAACACCAAAATCTCCAATTTAGTGGCTTGCAATTTAGATAAAATGTGAGCCACTATTTTTTATTCCAACCTCCTGCCTCATTCACACAAGGCTAACAGCTGCCTCTAACATTCGTATTGTCCCAAGTTCGGCATTTATTTCTACTTCTACACCGATTGGCAAGGTAAATTTATCCTTAATATGACCAATCATTGAACCGTACCAAGCAGGAATACCTAAAGGAAGTATGTGTTGTTGCAATACTTGCACTAATGTAAATGACGGTTCATCTCCAAGACTACATTTAGTACATTGCCCAAAGATAAAACCAGCAATTTGATTAAGTATCCCAGCAGTTTTTAATTGCGTCAGCATCCTATCTATACGATAAACATCCTCACCAACTTCTTCCACAAACAGAATGCTTTTGTTCCAAGAAGGTAGGTAAGGTGAACCTACCATTGCTGATAAAACTGACAAGTTTCCACCCACGAGTTTACCTCTCGCCTTTCCTGGTGCTATTATCTCCACCCGCACTTCGCTAGGGTTGAGATTTTGCATAGTCACCGCTTCAGCATTAAATAGGATGCGCTTGAAGTAATCGACTGTAAATTGATTCCAGGTAGATGTGGCAACTGGCCCATGAAAAGTAATCATTTGACTACGGGCATTAATTGCTAACAACAGCGTTGTAATATCGCTGTAACCGATGATAATTTTCGGATGGGAGCGGATTAGCGAATAGTTGAGTAGGGGTAGAATGCGATTACAACCCCAACCTCCACGCATGGGAATAATTGCTTTTATGGTGCGATCGCTATACATCAAGTTTACATCCTGGGCGCGATCGGCATCTTTACCCGCTAAATAGCCGTAACGATCTAAAATATGCTTCCCTAGCTTGACTTTTAACCCTAACTGTGAAATAGATTTCTGCGCTGCTTCGATATCTTTGGCGTCAACGATACCCGCAGGGGCAATTAATCCTACGGTATCGCCAACTTGCAGGCGGGGCGGCTTGCGGATGGTGTTTAGAGATGGCTTACCTTGGGGGGTAAGTGCTGGTATTTGAGTGGCTAAGGTAGCGACTCCACAGGTTGTAAGAAATTGCCGACGCTTGATAGTCATAAACATTCAGTTGGGGACTAGGGACTGTTTTTCTAATAACTAGTACCCAGTTTTGTACAGAGTAGTTATAGCAAGCGTAAATTATTCACTAACAACAAGATTTCTGACTTATTAAAGAAGTCAGGAATGTAAACCTTTCGATTGTAAAAAATCAAATAGGATTACTATATGTAAATTTTGATTGACTAATTTTACTCCTGAATCATACGGCGAAGATCATCAAGAGGCGACTCTGGTTCGGTGATTTCTGAATTGTTACTGTTAGTTATTTGTACATCTTCCTCTTCAACATAAAATTCAACGTTTATTTTAATTTTAACTTTCCCCTTTTTCCAGCTTGGAGAACCTAGTGTTAAAATTTCGCAATCTGTGCCTTTCTGAAACCAATTCCCATTCGGAGACTGTTTTCTATTTATTCCTTGCCTACTTAATTCTTGATTCAATATAGATTCTAACGTGGAGTTAAATGAGGTATCCATTGCTTGTTTAAATTTAGCAATTTTATATGTGTTGCCTCCGAAGTCTAAAACATCACCATCGTTGCACTCTATTTGCTTAAATTCATCTTGCATATCAACCTCAAGTTTTTAAATTTCTACTTTACACAAAATTGGAATTAGTGAGTGCTAATGCACTCACTAAAAGCTACAATTATTTCAAAGAGGATTTGAGATTAAAGTTAAAGCTCTTATACCACATCTGAAACCAAAAACTCGTTATTAGCAAACTTACCAATAGTAGCAAATGAATCACCAATGACAGGCAAAAGACGATCGGATAATTGCATCGCCTGTAAACAACTATTAATACTAGAAGCTGCTGAATTATATACTGAAATATTTTCTTCAAGAACACTCAACAATCGGCGATTATTCGCAATTTTTTCTTCAGCTTCTTGTTCTAATGTTTTCTCTAAATAAGCACGCGCTTGTGGGTATTGCTGCAAAATCTCATCTGCTTGCTGATTTGCCATTGGTATCAATTGAGTTTTCAATGTTTGATTAATGGTTTGACGGAAAGATTTACGAATAGTTTGGGAAACTTTTGGTTCAAAATCTAACTTCAATAACTGCCTAATGGCTGGTTCTGCTTCCACGATACTTTCAGCGTCGTAACCTTGAGAAGTTTGGGATAAAGTTTGGCGAAATTGATATATAGAAAAAGTACCTTCATCATAAAATCTAGGACTTTCTCGCACAAAGCGATCGCACTCTACGCTAGCTGCACTTACTAATGCTTGAGTAACTACTTTTTCTAAATTTTTGATCTCTTGTTCAATTCCACCATCATGATCTAATAAACGATATAGCTGGCGATAATATTCTGACTTGCGAATCTTTTCAGTCAACCGCTGGAAATAATTTGCAACTACTTGTTGAGAAGATTCAATCAAAATATCTTCTAATTGATTTGCTAAGTAATAAAATGCCTCTACTAAAATAGCAATCAAAGGTGCGGTAGCGTTTCGAGGATGACTAATGGTTGCACGTCGATAAGCATAAGCTACAGAAAAAGTATCTAGCAATTCATCTAAGCGGCGAATCATTCGTGATTGCAATTGCTTAAAATCTGCTTCAAAAGCATCACAGGACTGATTAATTACATGGTTAACTTCTTCTTTGATATGCTCGCTAAATTCTCTCCCAATTTGCTGTAATTGCTGATTTAGGTGTTGCAACTCTTGCGCCTTCATCGTCTCAATTTCTTGAGGCTGACTATCTAAATTGCGTTGGACATTCTGATAATTTTTTTTGAGCTTAATACAAATATCTTCTAAATCATCAGCAAGATTTTTAAATAATTGTGGACGCTTTTCTTCCGTAAGATAACGAGTAATAGCTGTGCGAAATTCTTCAGTACCACTATCTTGAATTAACTGTTTTATCAGTTCATTTCCCCAATCTCCCAGAATCCGCACATAATTTTGATTTGGAGTTTCAAAGCCGTTCACAGAGACACGGAATTTACTGGAAGATAGCTTTCCTGAATTTACACAGTAGTTGTTAAATGCATAGACAAATTGTGGTGTTTCTTCTTTACCATCTAAACCTTTAATACTTTCTGCAAAAACAGAATCTAAACCAAATCTATCTTGTGGGCTTGTCTGTTTAATCTGACTGCCATAAAATCCTAATAATCCACTGGTTTTATAAACCTTCCTAGAATTGGCAAATTGCCCACTAATTAAATCGTCTAATCGTTGCCGTAGCTGAGTATTATACCAAGTTTCATCGATGCGGTTGAAGACATAGAAAACGCGATCGCGTACTCCCCCATTCTCGCGCATTAATTCCAAAAGTTCTGTTTCTTCTTTTGTCATATCACCCGCCGAAGCAGGTTTTAGCACACATACCACCGCCGAAGTATCAGGATGTTGAATTTTGGCATAAGTTAGTTGTGCATCTTTCTCTACTGGCGCATCTATACCAGGTGTGTCAATAATTACATTGCCATCTTGTAGCAGAGGATGATTGCAGTAATATTCTATCCGCTTCAATACCGCACTATTACTACCACGACGCGCATATCCAGCAGCTTCTTTGAGATTGGAAAAGTTAAATTGCTCCATTGAATATGTAGCATTAGTCACCGTGTTGATGCGATCGCTATTTGCTATATATCCCTCTAGCAACAACATTAACGCCTTCGCTTGTTTTGCACGTTCTGATTGACTCTCACCACCCTCCTGTTGAATAATTGTTTCAGAATATTGACGTAGCAAGTTAATTAAATCAGGTTGGTTGATATTAGGTACTGTCTTAAATCCTAACTGCTGACACAAAGAAGCTACTTGTTCTCGAATCTCTGCTTCACTTAAAAACGTCAAAACAACACGTTCTTTATCTACTTCTGCATACTCGATTTTGCATTCTGTCCCTGTAGCGTGCCCTTCTGCACTATAGAGCAATTCTCTTTCTAATAGTGCATTGATTAGCATTGATTTGCCAGCGCTAAAAGCACCTGCAAATACAATTTCAAACTTGGGAGAAATCGCCTTACTTAAAGAAGTTCGTACAGGTGTAATATCTTGGGAACGTAGTGTTGGTTCTTGTTGTAAAAGTTGTAATATAGATTCAACCTGCTCTTTCAAGTTTTGGCACTGAAGCGGTAAATCTGACATATTCAGCATCCTGACAATATTTCTCTATATATTAGTAATATTTATTGTCTTGATGGTTCAGTAAATTTCCTGAGAATTATATGTGGTTTTTTGCTAGAAATTACTACTAATTAATGACTAATTATCACAAATTATTCGTATATTTTTAGGGGTGCAAGACCTTGCACCCCTACTATGGAATATTTTTTAACTAGAAGTCTCTTATACTAAATATGGATAGACAAGTTCTAGCTATTACCTTAACTGCTTATGGCGATAGCTAGAATCGTATTCGCGTTTTGGAAGCAGGTTTCAGACTCATTTATCGAAACCAGCCTCTTTAGGAAAACTAGTTTAAATTGTCTCTAATTTGTTTGCTGTTCGTAATTGGTAATAAATCGTATTTTTATCTCTTTTGAGGCACTAATACAGGCAGTTTACGCCCATCGGCTGCAAATTTAGCGTGTTGTCCAACAGTCAAAACATTAAACTGACTCGATATAATTTCTAAACTTTTGTTCACTATTGCCAGCTTTTTGTAGGTGGGAACACTCATACCAGGAAAGAATGAGAGTTCTGGCACATCTTCTTGACTTACAAAGTCTGTAGGATGGAGTAGCAAAGAAGGCTGGACGCGTGTAATTTTACACAGCCAGAGAGCAATTCGCAGGTAGAGTAACGCCACTTCTGAAGAAAATGTACTCAGAAACATTATGTAACTGAAGTGAATTGGCACTTTAAAAATTGGCATGGTAGTAACGGGAATCTCAGTCAGTTTATCCTTATCTAGATGCCAATGGTAAGGTTTTAGCGGCTGCAAACCCTCTTTAAAACCACCAAACAGCGCTTCCCGTTTTTTACGTTCTTCCTTGCTCAATTTACAAGTTATTAAATAATATGCTCGTGCTATAGGCCCCAAAAATGTGGGAAAAGTTGAAGCATCATATTCGTATCCTCGTCGTGCTAAAACTTTCAATACTGCGGGAGAAAAACTGTATCCTGGCCCCCGGAAGCCGATAGGATGTTGATGAGTGACACGCTTAATATGTTCTTCGGCGAGTGCCACCTCTTGTTCAATTTCATTCTCTGAATACAGATGTAGCCAAGGATCGTGATAGAATGAATGGTTGCCAATTTCGTGACCGGCGCTAGCGATCGCTTGTATTGCTTTGGTATTCTTTTCTAGCGCTGCATCCTGACCGACAATGAATACTGTGATTGTCAAATCCCATTGCTTGAGAATATCTAAGAAACGAGGTACTGCGATATCCAGGTAAGAAGGATAATTCTCCCAACCCGGAGCGCCCTGATTTTTTAAATAAGACCAAATATTATCCAAATCTAAAGAAAGACTGGCTATTGGTTTGTTTCCTTTTTGCTTTGTTTTCATTAGGAGTTAAATTATTTGGACAATTTTAAGCGTTAATTATAGTCTAAGGCTTGGGCTTTATTGGTCAAGTTCCATAGTTCGATGGGGGCTGATACCATTTTAGATTTTAGATTTTGGATTGGGAATTGCCTTGGTGCGTCTAGCTTAGTGTGAATCCATCTGCATTGATGTCAACTTAAGCCGAAAACTATATCGGACAGGCATTTTGCAAATCCCTCACGCCCTCATCCCCTAACCCCTTCTCCCTTGGGAGCTACGGTGTACACACAAGTACTTTGGTTCACAATACAAGTACTTTCGTCCGCAACACAAGTACTTTTGTCCGCAACACAAGTCTTTTTTGAGCCTTTGAGGGAATACTTTGTTTTTCGAGAGGGGTTGGGGGGATTAAAAGTCTGTGGAGCCACTCTAAAAGACTTGTGTGTACTTTGCGAGCCACATCCTAGCTAGTACGCGACGGCGGAAATAGAGCAACCATTTAAAATCCGTAAAGAGCTTATTCCATAATACTTTTGACTTCCGCCTTGCGGTACTAGATGTTGATTTGTTGCCTCTGGGTTAAACACATGGCAATTCCCTTTTCGTAGTAAGCTGCCTCATTAATAAAAATTGGCCAAACAGTAGATGCACCTTCATAAACAATTGTTTGATCGTCAAAAGTTATAAACATTGGATCTCCTGGGTTTAAGGCTTGATAATCCTTATCCTGAAGCTCTGGATGAATCATCCCAAAGATTGTACCATCAGATTTTTTTGGGTAGTCTACAACTGATAAATGGTCATAGAGAATCAAGGTTTCGTTATTTGATGGAATTTTACCCTGGTTAAACTGTTCTAAGTAGTCCAGAAGGGCGCGAACAAGTTCCTCTGTTTGTTTGAACAGGGTTGCTTTTAAAAGTCCTTGGGCAATTGGGCCAACCTCGAACGCAAAGCCTAATTCGCATAGAGAATTTACAAATGGGTTTTCTGCAATTGATTTAAAAGAACAGCGATAAACTTTAACTAAAGGATTAAGCTGGCTTAGATAAGCAGCCAATTTTAAATTTAAGGGATGACTGTTATCAAGAATAATTGTCAGACCCATATTAGCTGTACTGCTGTGCAAGTCTAAGATAAAATCTGCTTGTTTATCCCCATTTGATGCTAGAGTCGCCTGGATTGATTTAGCTCGCAATTCTTCGTAACTTTCCAGAGTCGGATCTTGTAAATCTTGTTTGAGAAAACAGCGATTTAAATCTTTCTCTACATATCGTCTTCCAGCGGCAAAAGCATGAGGGTTTGCCAACAGAGTGACTGTCTCAAAACTTGGTCTAGTAATTAAATCGGGAAACTGAGCAAATTTCTGGACTAGGTAGGCTCCTGTAAATTCATTGCCATGAGTTCCACCGACAATTGCAACTCGATTAATCTGGTTCATGAAGCATTCACTTTGCCGATGCGATCGCGATCGTGCGGTTGATTAAGATAGGACATATCAGGACCATTGGGAATAATTCCACCGGGATTGAGTGGAAATAGGTTTCCGTAGTAGTCTCGCTTCACAGTTTCTACGTCGCAAGTGTCAGCTACACCTGGAAGCTGATACAAATCGCGCAGATAAGCTCCAAGATTCTGATAGTCTCGAATCCGCTGCTTATTACATTTAAACAGCCCATAATAGGCACTATCAAACCGAAATAATGTCGTGAATAAACGTACATCTGCAAGTGTCAGATGTTCACCGCAGAGATAGCGATTAGTCTGCAATGCAAGTTCAATCTCATCGAGAGTTGCGAACAGTTCATTACAGGCTTGATTGTATGCTTCTTGAGTCTGGGCAAAGCCACAACGATACACCCCGTTATTTACCGCGTGATAAATCTTTTCATTCCACCAGTCAATTTTCTCTTGAAGTTCTTCTGGGTAAAGATTTAGCGTCGGATTGTTGGCGAACTCGTTAAATTCAGAGTTCAGCATGACGATAATCTCTGAACTCTCATTATTAACAATAGTTTTTGTTTGCTTATCCCATAGTACTGGCACTGTAGAGCGCCCACTGTAGCCGGGTTCTGCCTTCTGATAAAATTCAGCCAGTGTGCGACAACCTTCTTCTTCCTCGTTAAATATCCAACCGCCTTCAATGGGCGAAGGAGAGACGATACACACTGATATTACCGCTTCGAGTTTTTTAAGCGATCGCACAACTAAAGTTCGATGTGCCCAAGGACAGCCCAGCCCAACATAAAGTTTGTAGCGCCCCGTTGCTGGTGGGTGTGGATTCCCTTCTTCTATGCCAATGAACTTACGAAACTGACTATTAGGACGAATATATGCTCCCGACTGATTGCGAGGAGCAAGGTTTGACATCATTATCTGCCACATAGTCGTCCAGACAAACTTTCCTACCCAGATAATCAGCTTGGGAGGAAGCGACTTGCCTTTCTTCTTGGGGAGCTTTTTCTCGTCATCCATTGGAGTTGAGTTAGTCATGGCGACAATTTTGCTTTGGGAGCGATCAACGTTACTGCTGTATATGCTGTTAAATTTATAGTCAGTAGGTTCCCATACTTACACACATCTTGAGATTCCTTACTTTACTTTACTACGCTTTGCCTGAACTGTTGGAGCTATATTGTGAACACCGATATTGCTTTTACAGCAACTTGTAATCTAGCGATCGCTTATTTTCAATAATAGTTTATTTTGTTTCAGAGTCTCTATCTACTTTGTAAGCCTGTAATAAATATTCTCCATTGAAGTGAATGAGATGAGTAGAATCTTCAGCAACCCAAACATCGGTTTCCCAAGCAATTTCAGCCAAATACTCCACCATCGCTTTCCGACTTAAAAAGGTTGTTACCATTACAAGGGGAATTTTTAAACTGGCAAAGATAACTTCAAGTTCTTTCTTTCGTTTCGGGTTAATTGGCCCATGAGAAGTTACAGCTTCAATTAAAACTAGCCAATCATTTTTTAGATGGTGGATAATCACATCAGGCATTTTACCATGAGAATCGATGGTAACACCTAAATCTCTCAATGCCACTTCATTAAAATGTGCGAATTTTTCATCTGTATCACCAACATAAATCAGTTTTCCTCCAGGTATAAAACGTTCTGCAAACTCCTTAATAATCTTTTCGATCAGAATATTCTGTCCACCAGGTGATAGAGTTTTTACCTCTCCTTCAATTACTATCGGAATACGTGATAGTTCCCGCTCCTGAGCATATCGTTTTTTCAAAGTTTCAACTGAAGTAAGGTATGTATGAATACTCTTTTTCCATTCAGTAGTTCCATAAGTACGTAAGAGTTCAAGCGCACTTTCTTCAATCTGATATACTGTTTTCGGACTGTTAATGGGGCGTTCAGGTGCATCTGGATTTACAATTATCAAAGCTGCATCTAAGAATTGATGGACTGTTTGGCGGCGAACAGTTTCCCGTGTATTAGGTTTATATGTTTTGCCATAGTGCAGTGCCATAAATTCCATCATTGGCGTAATTCCCATTAGCGGAGATGCAGCGCTTTCCCAAGGAAGAGTCGGCTTTAAATCAAGTAAAGCCAAAAGAGTTAAGGCTGAACGTTCATTTAGTTGTGCCCGTGGAAGTCCAAGTTCAATTAGAATTTGCAGTGCTTCATCAATACGAGTTTTAATTATTAAGGGGTTGTTTTCAGACTTGTTGTTCATACTCAATAACTCTTCTTGCACAAGTTGATCAATTTCTTTCTGTGATGGGAAATGCTCAGTAATATATAGCCCTACGGTCATTAGTTGTGCTATTGTCGGATATTTTAAATTTCGTAAATCGGTTGCATTAACCTGAGTATGTCCATTAAACAACCGAAAAAATGCGTCAACGAGGCTAGAGTTAAGATAAGCAGCAAGACCACGTGCTAGGGTAAGATTAAGTCCTCTTCCGTCCTTGTGAAAATAATTCAGGTGATTTTCAAAACCTACCCAAGAACAATTTATTTTGTTGGCATCATATACAACGGCAACAACTCGTTTTTTTTCTTCTTTGGAGGAGAATCGTTTAGTTAAAACATAATGTTCATTAGGTACTAAAAGAGAGAGAGTTTGTTCTGCATATACCAGAGCTTGGTGTTTTTTAGTTACCTTGGGATACTCAACATATCCTTCTGAGAAATTCAATGGATAAATCAAGGGAACAGTGTCTTCTTTTGGTATTAAACACAGATATTTTTTAGCACGAAAATCTACAACACGTCCCGTTGATACAGTTAATTCTAGATCTTTTAATGTACAGGTAAAATTAGCCATTTTTTCAATGACCTGCTGACTTAGTGTATCGGGGATAATGTGGATAAATTGTTGCGAGTCGTTGGGAAGAACTATCTCTGTATAAGCTAAGGAATTTGACAGCATAAAATCATCATCAGCATTTGAACTTGTACTGATGGTTACATTGTCAAATTTTGGTTTTTGTTTGACAGCATGAATAATAATTGTTTCCTGCAAAACTTCATCATCACTAAAAGCTTCTTGTCTGGAATCAAAAAGATGTATCTGGTCTAAAGCCATCATTTCCAAAAACATTCTGCGGAAGTCTCTAAAATATGGCCCATTACAGAAACTACGCGGCGAAATAGCTACAAGCTCCCCTCTCGATTCAAGAAGCTGAACCGTAGCAGCGATAAAACCTGTATATAGATTGTTGGTTTCTAAGCCTATAGAACGTAACAAATCACGAACTTTGGAATGAGCATTAATTTTTAAATATGGGGGATTAAGAATAGCGTGAGTAAATCTGCAATTGTCAGGATTATCGAACAAACTAGGATGAATAAGTCTGACTGCATCTTTGATAAAATCCGTATCTCGGATCTCATAGTTTAAAGAGATACCAGCTGTTTGACATTCTCTATCACATAATTTCAATGTCTGATGCAAATACCCAATCAGAAAAGGATCGATTTCATAGGCAACAATATTTAAATTGGCTGGGCGTTTTTGGCTGTAACAAAGTTTAGCCACAAAGGCTGCAAGTAATGAGCCAACTCCTGCTCCAGCATCAAGTAGAGATATTTGAGGAAGATCGAGTTTGTCAAACATCCCAGCCATTAATTCTGCGACTGGAGCAGGAGTCAAAAATTGACCCAGTTTTCCTTTTTGCTTTTGATCCTGTTTCAAGGTTGCACCAATCCTCAGAAGGTCTACTTCACCAAGTAAGTTTCTAGCAGAACATTTCGACAAGCTTTTGAATTCCAACGGCTTGTGATTATTGTCTGTAGACTCTCTACTGCTTGATTGGAACATCACGGCTCATTTTCACAGAATAAAAACCAACTTTATCAGGTTTTGAATTTACGCCATGATATTTTAAGGAGAAACCGATGCAAGAAGCGTCTCTTTTTCCAAAAATTATTTTAAAATTATGCTTCAAGCTAAAGTCTTCGTCACTCGTCACTTACCCATCGAATTAGAGCAATTGCGATCGCTCGCTATTGTGGAAGTTTGGCCAGAACGCCAACCCCCTCCATACGAAATTTTACTAGAAAAAGTCAAGGAAATAGATGGATTGCTATGTCTGCTAACTGACCAAATCGATCGCCAACTCATTGAGTCTGGGAAACTCAAAGTCATCAGTCAAATGGCAGTAGGTTACGATAACATTGACATTGCTGCCGCTACGGCGCGAAAAATTCCCGTCGGTAATACTCCTGGGGTGTTAACCGATGCTACCGCAGATTTTGCCTGGGCATTACTAATGGCAGCTGCACGGCGAGTAGTGGAGGCAGATAGATTTACTCGTGCAGGTTTGTGGCAAACTTGGGAACCAGATTTGTTGTTGGGGCCAAATGTTACGGGTGCTACCTTGGGGATTGTTGGTTTTGGGCGGATTGGTCAAGCAGTTGCTCGTCGTGCCAAAGGGTTTGAAATGCAGATATTGTATACGAGTAGGCAACGATGTAGCCCAGAGTTAGAACAATCTTTAGGTGTGGAGTTTGCTACGTTAGAACACTTACTGCAAGATTCGGATTTTGTAACTCTGCATACACCATCGGCTGATGATACTTATCATTTAATTAGCGATCGCCAATTTGAATTGATGAAGCGATCGGCTATTTTGATTAACACGGCGCGAGGAACTATTGTAGATCCAGATTCTCTGTATCGCGCCCTTGCCAGTGGTCAAATCGCTGCTGCGGCTGTAGATGTCACCGAACCAGAACCGATTCCTAGTAATAGCCTGTTATTGACCTTAGAAAATCTAATTATTGCACCGCATATCGGCAGTGCCAGCCGTCAAACGCGCTCAAAAATGGCTTCAATGGCGATCGCTAATTTAATTGCCGGGTTGAGGGGCGATCGTTTGGCTAATTGTGTCAATCCTGAAATTTATAATTCATAATTCACGCCTGATGTGAATTATATACCTACCTACTCAATCTAGAAATCTCGCTTTTAAAAAGGCTGATATCGCACTGAAAAATTAAAGCCATTCTCTTGTAGCGAACTACCGCGATCGCTTGTGCCCATTAATGGTATACCATAGTCTGCACGCAATACCAAACCGTTAAAAGGTTGCCAGTTCAAGCCCAATCCCAAGCTAGCAATAGTTTGTGGGTCGGGATTAATACCGCGATTATTCCAAGCTGTACCGATATCAAAAAATGGGATTAGCTGTAGTGTCTCCACATTTGAAGCCAGGGGAATCCGAACTTCCACACCTCCAACTACCCCATTGTCAGCAACAATTTGATTTTGATCGTAAGCGCGCACTGTATCAACTCCTCCAATGCTAATTTTTTCCAACGAAAGTAAGGAATCAGGAGTAAGTTGAGTGTTAACTTTGGCTAGCATCAAGATGCGAGGAGATAGCCGTTGTACCCATTGAAATTGTCCCACCCAAGAAAAAAAACGCCCATCAGTACCACTATCGTTAACGGTTGCATCAATTGCATCAATCCCAAAACTAAATTGCGATCGCGCCGCTAAAACACTGTTAGCATTACGTTGTAACCAATCTTGAGAAAAACGGATTACCGTAACTCGTGATTCCCCATCTTCGGGCCCTTCGGTAAAGGAGAAGGGGATATCATTCAGGATATAGGTTTGACTGCGCCGTAAATCGAATGCTAAACCCAAAGCAAATTCTCTGTTTGGCGTGTGGATTAGCGGTTGACGGAGGTTAAAAGAAACGGTTTCGGCTTCGCTGCGGATATTTAAATCACGAAATTCGCTTTCAATAATGCGGCTAGTGCTGTTGCTGTAGCGGACACCAATGGTTCCATCTAAGGCGTTAAAGGGAATAGAATAATTAATATTGTAAATGTCTAAACCTTCGCTACCAGCATATTCAGCACTAAATTTATCCCCAAATCCTAATAAATTATCGTGAGCAAGAAAAACACTCCCTTGTTCTGAGCCGACGCTAGTTGATTGGTTATTTGCAAAGGTAACGCCAAGGTGGAATGGTGGCGATTCGGTAATAGTCACCTGTAAAATATTATTTCCGGGAGTGCTACCTGCGGTTAACTCAGCATTAACTCGTTGAATCACCGGGTCAAGTTGTAATAATTGTAGCGCTTGTTCGAGGCTTTTTTTATTTAAAGGCTTACCTGCAAGCCGTTTAATCCGGGAACGCACATACCCAGGCTGCAATCTTTGTAACCCTAAAATGGTAATTCCTTCGAGTTCGCCTTCGACAACTTGAATTTGCACGACACCGCTAGCGATATTTTGATTGTTAGAAATAAATGCACCACTGGTAATATAGCCATTATCAACATAGAGTTTAGTGATTTGCGATCGCAGTTGCAATAACTGCTCAAATGTGATGTTTTTATTTTCTAAAGGCTGTTTTAACTTAATGATTTCATCTTTTAAAACAGAATAGCCTGTGACTTGAATTTCTTTGACAAAAAAACTTTCGCCGCTAGGAAAGATGTTATCAGGTAGATTTTCCTGTGGGGGTGATGGGAGTATGGGGACAGTTGGTGTCGCTGGTGTAGGTGGAAGAGTTGGTGTTGGTGATGGTTGGGGTAGAGTTTCTTCAACTTTTCCCGGTGTATCGGGGGGAATTGTAACTCCTGGCGGGGGTGTTGATTGTGCAAATACTGCAAGTGGAGTGATGCTGATGCAGGTAAGTAATATGAAAAAAAGCTTTGAAAACCGAAAGTATGAACTCATTGTTTATTTATGATTTGAAAGGGTGATCATTTGTCATTGATAAGGTTTTTAGATATACTTACGTTTCGTAACATACTTCTTTTTATTTCCACCAACTGACTTAGCGATCGCATTACTAGTTAGATATTTATCAAGTATTATTACTTAATTAAAATACCATGATGGGTTGCTTGATGATTGCACCTTTATGCAATCATCAAGATCCAATTTGGTCATTTTAATATTTAGTACTTACGTATTGATAAATAAGACAATAAATGCATTAACAAAAAAATATGTGATAGCGCAAGCGCCTATTTGTCAGTTCACTAATCACTAGGGAACTTAAAAGGCAAATAATTTGCGCCATCTTTATTTAGGATTGAGATATCATTTCTTCCACATCTACAGGCGAGCATTGTCGTCGATCATCGCAAGTAAAAGCTGTAAATGAACCATCATCCTCAATAGCAAATAAAAAATTATCAGCAGCATAAGTAGGGTGTCTTGTGGAAGTTCCAGCATAGACAGGGTTATATCCCAAAAAAACTAATCCGCGAGGAGAAGACTTAAGTCTAATTTTTTGGTCTACAACCTGCCTTTTATTAGAACTAAAATATCTAGTTCTCATCACTCCCGAATATCCGTTCATCACCAGTACGCTTGTATGGACAACTCCATCAACGCTATATTTTAGCTGCCAGCTTCCGTAAATCGGAGAATTTGCATCTACCAGTTGCGCGATCGCATAAGATGAAGATTGAGAAACATCTGGTGTTTGTACTAAGGCATTTCTCGCATCTGCTGACTTAATACCAAACAATCCAATTCCAGCTACTAAAATTGCAATGGAAGTAGTTTGTTTGAAATTCGGTAATGCCAAAGATGATGCTAAAACTGTCTTACAGAATAGTTTAGAAAACATAATCAACCTCTCAATCTGAGTTAAAAAAATAACGATAATTTCATCAGCAACGGTTGATATATTGATGATTTTTGTTGTTTTTCGATTTATTAACCGTTTCTTTAATACTCAGATTAAGGGATATGACTAAGTAATTCATTCACCATTTATGCATATATAGTTGCATGATTTGGATGGTGCGATCGCACAATGGTGCATACCATTTTGCAGAAAACTGTGTATGCAATTTTTCTGATATGTGCAATATTTATTTTGAACAACTTCGACTCAAGATTAATTGCCCATTGGGCAATCGATACAATCCTTGTGGTTCAACTATTGGGTCGCCTTTTTTCCAAGGACGTGATGTTGGTTCAACACTACGTACATCACCAGTTGTGTAGGCTGAAGTTAACACATCTCCAGGAGTATAGCGTAAAGCACCAGAACCTGTAATGGTAAAAGAGTTTTCTTGTCGCTTACTGCCGCGTGAAATGCAGCTATTGGCAATGAGTGCGTTGGTATCGATGACATTTGGTGATAATCCGGTAAAGCTATTTTGAATAGAACTGTTATCGGGTGTATTGATATTTGTTACGCCGGAAACGCCTAATTCCGAACTGGCGGTAATATCACTTTTTTCGGTTAGTTTTGGACGCGATTCAATACCAAAGATACCTTGCGAGTTGATTTGGATGTTTCCACCACTTCCTGTAAAAGCATTAGCGCTGATATCGCTATTTTCTTCGGGAACTGCAACGATAAATCTTGAGTTGATATTAATATTACCGCCATTGCCACCTAATTTTTCTGTACCTGCGTTGGTGGAGATTTGAGCGCCACGACGGAGTAAGAGTAAGTCGCTGTTGACCTTGATATTACCACCGTTACCTGATGCAGATTCGGCGTTGAGTTTACCTTGGTTGTCTAAGGTAATTTTGGGTGAGTTGATTTCGATATCGCCTGTGATTCCTGAACCTGTGGAACTGACAAATAAGCCACTGTTAGCACCAATATTTACTACGTTGTCAGGAAAATTAGTAATGCGATCGCTGTAATTAGAGTCACTACCGCTAATTATTAGTTTATCATCAGCGTTGACAGTAATTTTACCTGCACGTCCATTGCTTGAGGTAGTGGTGGTGAGTTGTCCGCCGTTGAGTGCTTCAAACACATTTGCATTTACCGTAATATCGCCACCCTTGACATTATTTCTAGTGCGTGCATCCAGTAAAGCGCCGTCTGATACGCGAAAGATATTAGTGTTTACAGTAATATCGCCACCTTTGCCTGTGGAAGTAGAATCAGTAAATGTGAATAAAGCACTAGAAAATGCTTTCTCTTGATTGGTTCCAGAAACAGTTATCGCATCTTTTGCATTGATCCGAATATTCCCTGCATTTCCCACTCCTGAAGTTGAGGCAACAAGTTGAGCGCCATCTACTAATGAGAAGTCACCAGAATCGATAAAAATATTACCCCCATTGCCAACAGTCCCCATTTCCACATTGCTGCGAATCCCACTGAGAAAACCGTTTTTCTCCCCAGCAATATCAACAGTACCTGTTACCAAAATATTGACATTGCCTGCATTCCCCTGTCCTGCTGGTTGAGTAGCAGATGCTCCACGAGTAATAGTTACCAGTAAAGCGCCATCACTGAGTGACAGGGTGGCTGCATTGATGTCGATATTGCCTCCTTTACCTACGCCTCCTGCTTCCACCGTGCTGAAAATATAAGCGTTACCTGTAAGGTCAACAGCATTTTTTGCACCCACTGTCACATTTCCTGCATTTCCCTGTCCATAAGTTGAGGCTTCAAGTTGAGCGCCATCACTTAGAGAGAAGTCACCAGAATCAATAAAAATGTTACCCCCATTGCCAACAGTCCCCGTTCCCACAATGCTGCGAATCCCACTGAGAAAATCGTTTTTCTCCCCAGCAATATCAACAGCACCTGTTACCAAAACATTGACATTTCCTGCATTTCCCACTCCTGAAGTTGAGGCAACAAGTTGAGCGCCATCTACTAATGAGAAGTCACCAGAATCGATAAAAATGTTACCCCCATTGCCAACAGTCCCCATTTCCACATTGCTACGAATCCCACTAGGAAAATCGTTTTTCTCCCCAGCAATATCAACAGCACCTGTTACCAAAACATTGACATTGCCTGCATCCCCCCGTCCTGCTGGTTGAGTAGCAGATGCTTCACGAGTAGCAGTTAGCAGTTGAGCGCCATCAGTCAGTGACAGTGTTGTAGCATTGATGTCGATATTGCCTCCTTTACCTACGCCTCCTGCTTCCACCGTACTGAAAATGTAAGCGTTACCTGCAAGGTCAACAGCATCTTTTGCACCCACTGTCACATTTCCTGCGTTTCCCACTCCAGAAGTTGAGGCAGAAAGTTTAGCGCCATCACTTAGAGAGAATGAACCAGAATCGATAAAAATGTTACCCCCATTTCCAACTCCTCCGGTGAGCAAAGTACTGCGGATAGCACTGTCTGTCCCCGCAACTTCTACTTTTCCTGTGGAATTGAGGGTAATATTTCCTGCCTGACTGTTAGGTGAATCTAAACCTTGTCCACTAGTGCTAGCAATCAGTCGAGCGCCATCAGTTAGGAAGAACGAGCCACTGGAAATGTTGATATTTCCCCCATTACCTCTTGCTCCGGTTCCCACATTGGTAAAAATTGCACTGGGAAAATCGTTTTTCTCCCCAGCAATATCAACAGCACCTGTTACCAAAACATTGACATTGCCTGCATTCCCCTGTCCTGCTGGCTGGGTAGCAGATGCACCACGAGTAGCAGTTAGTAGTTGAGCGCCATCAGTAAGTGACAGGGTGGCTGCATTGATATCGATATTGCCACCCTTACCTATACCTCCTGCTTCCACGGTGCTGAAAATATCAGCATTTGCAAGGTAAATAGCATCTTTTGCACTCACTGTCACATTCCCTGCATTTCCCACTCCAGAAGTTGAGGCAGAAAGTTTAGCGCCATTGGTCAGAGAAACTCTCTGAGCTGTGATAGTAATATCTCCTCCAGAGCGTTTCCCTGTAAATTCCGGTGAAGGTATTGCGAAGGGCCCGACAACGCTATATCCTCCACTAGAAATATTATTACTTCCTACTCCATCGAAGGAAATTGTATTTCCGGCTTCAATAGTGATAGTTCCTGCATTACCTTGTCCAAAGGTTCCAGGAACTATCACAGAACCATTGCTGACAAAAACAGAGTCATCAGCATTAATTTGAATATTTCCGGCGTTACCTTTGCCAAGAGTGCTTGTAGCGATTAGAGCGCCATCTTGTAGAGAAAGCGATCGCATTCTAATATTGATATTAGCCCCATTTCCTATACCTAGAGAACCAACAGCACTAAGTACTCCACTGTTAGTTCCTGAAAATGAAACTTTGTCTTTTGCTAAAATAATGACATTCCCTGCATTTCCCTGTCCCAAAATTGAGGCAGAAAGTTTAGCCTCATCAGTGAGGGAAAGGGAACTACCTCTGATGTTGATACCTCCACTGTTGCCTACACCTCCCGTTTCCACATCACTGAAGATGTCACCACCTGCAAGGGAAACAGTATCTTTTGCACCCACTGTCACATTCCCTGCATTTCCCACTCCTGAAGTTGAGGCTTCAAGTTCAGCGCCATCTCGTAATGAGAATGAACCAGAATCGATAAAAATGTTACCCCCATTGCCAACAGTCCCTGTTTCCACATTGCTACGAATACCACTAGGAAAATCGTTTTTCTCCCCAGCAATATCAACAGCACCTGTTACCAAAACATTGACATTGCCTGCATCCCCCCGTCCTGCTGGTTGAGTAGCAGATGCTTCACGAGTAGCAGTTAGCAGTTGAGCGCCATCAGTCAGTGACAGTGTTGTAGCATTGATGTCGATATTGCCTCCTTTACCTACGCCTCCTGCTGACACCGTGCTGAAAATATAAGCGTTACCTACAAGGAAAATAGCATTTTTTGCACCCACTGTTACATTCCCTGCATTTCCCTGTCCAGAAGTTGAAGCAGAAAGTTGACCGCCATCTTGTAATGAGAAGTCACCAGAATCGATGGTAATGTTACCGCCATTCCCAACTCCTCCCGTGAGCAAAGTACTGCGGATAGCACTGTCTGCCCCCGCCACTTCTACTTTTCCTATGGTATTGAGGGTAATATTTCCTGCCTGACTGTTAGGTGAATCTAAACCTTGTCCATTAGTGCTAGCAACCAGTCGAGCGCCATCAGTTAGAAAGAACGAGCCACTTGAGATGTTTATATTTCCCCCATTACCTCTTGCTCCCGTTTCTACATCGGTGAAAATTGCACTGGGAAAATCGTTTTTCTGCCCAGCAATATCAACAGCGCCTGTTACCAAAACATTTACATTGCCTGCATTCCCTTGTCCTGCTGGTTGAGTAGCAGATGCTTCAAGAGTAGCAGTTAGCAGTTGAGCGCCATCAGTCAGTGAGAGGGTGGCTGCATTGATGTCGATATTGCCACCCTGACCTACGCCTCCTGCTTGCACAGTGCTGAAAATGTAAGCGTTACCTGCAAGGGAAACAGCATTTTTTGCACCCACTGTCACATTCCCTGCATTTCCTACTCCAGAAGTTGAGGCACTAAGTTGAGCGCCATCACTTAGAAAGAACGAACCAGAATCGATGGTAATGTTACCCCCATTCCCAACAGTCCCCGTTCCCACATTGCTGCGAATCCCACTGGGAAAACCGTTTTTCTCCCCAGCAATATCAACAGCACCTGTTACTAAAACATTGACATTGCCAGCATCCCCCTGTCCTGCTGGTTGGGTAGCAGATGCACCACGAGTAATGGTTAGCAGTTGAGCGCCATCAGTCAGTGACAGTGTTGCTGCATTGATGTCGATATTGCCTCCTTTCCCTACGCCTCCTGCTTCTACTGCACTGAGAATGTCACCATTTGCAAGGGAAATAGTATCTTTTGCACCCACTGTCACATTGCCTGCATTCCCCACTCCATAAGTTGAGGCATCAAGTTGAGCGTCATCACTTAGAGAGAATGAACCAGCATCGATAGTAATGTTACCACCATTGCCTTTTGAATCTTCACGCACAAGATTGCGAATCCTACTCCCGGAGTCAGCAACTTTGATTTCTCCGGTAGCATTAAGGGTAATATCCCCCGCAGTCACCTCTGGTTTCCCCAAACCTTCAGCGATACCAGCATTCAACAAACTCCCTCCCAAAATATATATATTGCGGGCATTAATCGCAATATCACCGCCACCAGCAGCTTCTACATACACAAACGCTTCATTGGTAAGTGATACATCTGCACGAGTTACATTCTCAGGAAATTTCAAGCTGAAATTATCCCCATTAAAAAGAAGATTGACATTTCCAGGTGCTGCTAACCCTCCTAATTCAACTCTCCCACCATAAGCATTTAATTCCCCGCCATCCATGCTGACATTACCGCCCACTAGCAGCAAACTTTTACCATCTGCTACTCGTAAACCAGATGCATTAAAACCTGCTGGGTCTGTTCCGGCTCGTGCAATTGAGTTATTTTGAATTCCTGCACCTTGATTAATCTGATTAAAGAACAACGCCGAAGGATTTACCGTCAACAATGGTGGTGCTTGAGGATTGGTGGCACTGAAAATACCCTGATTGCCAAACTGCACTCCATTGGCTGTTGTCCCGACAAAACTCCCCTGCACATCTAACCGCGCATTCTGCCCAAATAAAATTCCATTGGGATTAATCAAAAACAAATTTGCTGCACCAGCAACTCCCAATGTCCCGAAAATATTCGATGCATTCCCACCTGTTACACGCGTCAATATATTTTCTATTCCAGTGGGGTTAGCAAAATACACTTGTTGCCCATTTTCGATATTAAACTCGCTGAAACTATGAAAAAGATTGCTGCCACGTGTTGCACCACCCTCAATTTCGTCGCTTACTGCGCCATTAATTATCAGATTTTGCTTGAGTTGAGAAGCTTCTGCACCCAGAGTATTATCAGGTGTGATTTGTGCATGGGCGGGCATTGCTTGGCTGAATGCAGTGGATATTAAGCATAAAGAAAGAATGCTTTTAATACTGGCTTTTTGAGGATGATATGGTTGATTCATAAATAATTTACCTTGGATAAATTAGATAAAATCCACAATCAGGTAAACAGCAAGGTAATGCATTTACCTTTTATGCAAATATAATTACATGATTCTGTATGGTGCGATCGCACAATTTATGCTTGCATATAATGCATATAAAATGTGCTTAGTCTGAGGCTAAGACAACTAAGCCTAACCCAAAATCAAGTATTTTAAGTTTTGTCTATTTAACTTGCACTTCTAGTCACAAAATGCAATAAAAATTGCATAAAACTGCATACTTTCCCAAAACTCAGTTTTCGATTACTATTTCTGGTAATTTAAAAATAAAATTCATACAAGTATTTCCTCTATCAATTAATTGTAATTAAAAAAGCTGTATAAAAGATAACTTTTTAAAATTCAATACCAGATCCAGACATTGCTGAATTAAAATATGAAATCCCCAAAAAAATATCTTAAACTCTTACTCTCTAAACCTTTACGACCACCATTCGCCTTTCGCTTCTCCCAAGGAAAGAAGTTTCGAGCAGCAGATTCCGCCACTCGATTTTTTTTATTTACAAGGCGAATTCGCCTCTTCACCGAGTATTACCAAAAACTAAATCGCCATCGATTAATTAAAGTATTATTTTTGGCGAGTCTCGTAATTTGTTTATTGTTTGGACAAGTTGTATCTGCACAAACTCCAAATATCACAACACTAGTTGAGCAAGGAATTCAAGACTATAATACCGGAAATTTTGTTAATGCGCTCAAACATTGGCAAGAGGCATTAAATCAGGATAAAAATAATCCGTCAGTTACGGGGGTTGTGAATGAAAATTTGGCGCGCGCTTACCAAAAAATAGGAGAAAATAAAGCAGCGATCGCATCGTTATCGGCAGCAATTAATGACTATAATGCGGTGAATAATATCCAGCAAGTTGGACGTATGAAGTCAGAACTTGCGCAAGTTTACAGCAATTTGGGACAACCTCGTAAAGCGATCGCACTTTTATGTGGTCAACTAGTAGATAAGTCGAAAAACTCTGAAAATCAGCCAAGTCAGGAAATAAAATGCACTCCAGAAAGTGCTGCACAAATCGCCACCAAATACAACGACAAACCCGGTCAGGTTGCGGCTTTGGGTATTCTCGGTGAAGCATATCGCTTAATCGGAAGTTACGACCAAGCAATTAAGTATTTAGACACAGCCCAACAAGTTAGTCCCGAATCTAAATTTTTGGTGTTTAATAGTTTGGGTAATGCTTACAAAAGTCGCGGTCAATTACGAGAGTTACAAGCCGATTCGGCAAATAAGGCTGGTATTTTTAGTAAAGAACAAGAATTTACGCAAAAGTCACAAGAAGACTATGACAGAGCTTATCAATATTTTCAAGATAGTATAAAATTCGCCCGTAACGAAAAACAACCTTTAGCAGAGATGCGGGGATTATTAAATTTCATTCAGTTGGTTTCCCAGACAAATAAGAGCAAATTTATTAATGATGAGGAGTTTAACAAAGCCCTTAAGGATGCTTTAAAAGTTCTCGAAGCTTTGCCCGATTCTGCCACAAAAGTCTATGGCGCAATTGATTTAGCATACTTGCAGCGCGATGCGAAAGGAACTTCACCCTTTACTTACTGTCCAACGGGGCTGGTTTTATCTGGTGACAATGAAGCATTAAATTTGCTCGAAAACTCAGTATTAACAAGTAGAAAATTACAAGATGATCGCTTAATTTCTTATTCTAATGGTGCTTTGGGTCATTTCTGGGAATGTAATTCAGATAATGAAAAAGCATTAAATAGTCAAAAAACATTCGATAATGAGAAGGCATTAAAATATACCCAAGCTGCTATCATTGCAGCAGACAGTAAGTTAAGCGCAAAAGATAGCTTGTATTTGTGGGAGTGGCAAGCCGGACGCATTTTAGATAAACAGAATCGACAAGAAGAAGCGATCGCATCTTATCAACGAGCATTTGATACCTTAGAAGATATCCGCCAGGATATTTTGACTGCCGAACGGGATGTACAATTTGACTTCCGCGATGTTGTTCGCC
Organism: Nostoc sp. DedQUE12b; assembly: GCF_034530835.1. Classification (NCBI taxonomy): domain Bacteria; kingdom Bacillati; phylum Cyanobacteriota; class Cyanophyceae; order Nostocales; family Nostocaceae; genus Nostoc; species Nostoc sp. DedQUE12b. The sequence continues at coordinate 66,178 of NZ_JAVRCI010000019.1, forward strand.
CACTATACCGGACATTGGCACAGTCGCGGCTCAATTTGCTAGGAGTTGGGGCAATTGCAGACGAAGGACGTGCGAAGGAACTATCGAAAGTAGTTAACACCATTGATGCGTTGAAACTCGCAGAATTACAGAATTATTTTGGCAATGATTGCATTTTGAGTGGGTTGAATCCTAAACAGGTGGGCGAACTCCTCGAAGATAATAGTGTAGCGTTTAAGAATACTGGCTTTTTGAGTTCAATAATTTTAGATGGCAAAACCGGGATATTATTGCAGTTACCCAATCAGGCAACTAAATTTAAGTGGATTGAAGACCCCAATCAACAAGGTGAGAAAATAGTTAGCAGCAATACCCTACAGAAAAAAATTGCCGAGTTTCGCACCGGATTAGTTAAAAGAGAAGAAATTAACTACGATCCAACAATTGCATCACAGCTTTATGATTGGATAATTCGCCCCTTTGCAGAGGATATCAAACCGGAGAAAGTCAAAACTCTGGTATTTATTCAAGATGGCTTCTTGCGTAGCGTTCCAATGGCGGCACTTTATGACAGCCAACAAAAGAAATATTTAGTCGAAACTTATGCAGTTGCGACAACTCCCAGTTTACGACTAACCACACCTAAACTACGCGATCGCAGTACGCAAAAGGCGTTAATTTTGGGTTTGACAAAAGAAGCCACCATCGACGGCAAGACTTTTGAACAGCTTTTTGCGGTTCCCAATGAAGTCAATGCAGTTCAAAGTATATTCCCCAATCATACCCCCCTGATTGACGATAATTTTCTCCCCGAAAGTTTTCAAGACAAACTTGATAAAACCACATATCCCATTGTTCACATTGCTAGTCACGCTCAATTTGGGATCATTCCTGAAGACACCTTCATTGTCACCGGGAAAAACCAAAAACTTACCATAAGCCAATTAGAAAACTCACTGCGAAACCTTAACAGCAAATCAGATAATGTCGAACTACTCACACTCACGGCCTGTGAAACCGCAGTTGGTGATGACCGTGCCACACTAGGATTAGCTGGAGTTGCATTACAAGTTGGGGTTAAAACTGCGATCGCATCTTTGTGGAGTGTTACGGATCAATCGACATCTGAACTAGTCAAAACATTTTACGCCAACTATCGCAACACTGGCATGAGTATTGCAGAGGCTTTGCAAAAGGCTCAAATTAGAATGATTCATGCTAAGAAATTACCGCCATCTGAAGGTGTCAATATCATGTACGATCATCCTGCATATTGGGCACCAATGGTTGCGATCGGTAATTGGCTTTGAAAAAGATCCCCAGTACCGCAAGGCGGAAGTCAAAAGGGACGCATACTTATGCATCCCTAAAGCAAATTGCTATGAAAAGTGCTGGGTGCAGAGTTCCTCGGCTTAGAGTAAAAAGACCGCCCACACTCTTGCGGGATATCAACCTTTTCTCTATAAGAAGATTCCGCGCACTTGCAGACGGGGCTTTTACCTCAGTGCGGAAATACTGAGTACTTCTTAAATTTACTCAGCACTCAGCACTCAGCACTCAGCACTCAGCACTCAGCACTCACCACTGAGTTGGTAAACCTTTAGAAGGTGAAAGTTGTTCTCAGCGTACCGATAATTGCATCATCGTTATTGCTGTTTTGACCAGGAGAGGTCAACCAGATTACACCGGGGGTAATTGAGATGTTATCTGACAAGCGATACTTGTAAAAGCCTTCAAAGTGATAAGGTATATCATTACCAGTACCAGCAAAAACTCCTCCTCGGTTAAACGCATAAGGTTCTGCACCAGCAAAAATCCCTAAAACGTTACCCTTTTTACCGAAGTCAGGTAAAGCTACCCCAAGACCATAGCTCCAAGCTTGATAATCATCATCAGCACCAAAGCCTGTGACATCGTGGTAAGAAACGAAGCCACTGACTGACAGTTTATCGCTGGGTCTGAAAGCTGCCGATATCCCATAAGAATTACTGGAAGATCCGTTTAGGGTAGTTAGAGTGTTAGCTTGACCAGTACCTACGACGCGGTTAGTACTACCCAAACCACCACCTAGATCGAATAAATTACCACCTCCAGCACCATGATAACCGTGAACGTAGGTAGCACCTATAGATAAGCGATCGCCAACACTAAAGTTCAATTGTCCGAGAGCCGCATAATTACCCTCTAACAAACCTTGATTTGCCCCAGGATTATTAGCATTTGATGCCAAGTAGCCTATAGTCAGTGAACTTGGTTTGAAAAAACTGCCACCCTTACCAAAAGGTAAAGTCAGTGCCGCACCTGCACCACCACCAATACGATAAATCGGACTTTCGGAAGCAAAGGTAGACAAAGCACCATTACCGCCATCAAAGTCTTCAAAGTAAGGATTGTTAGTGGCAACATAATCGCTATGAATACCCCCAGTACCCGCAAAGTAAGCTTGGGCAGGGCCTATGGGTACGTAATACGCTAGCCAGTCGATAATCACACTGTTGTTACTAGTACTGCCGAGTTGAAATGTTTGCGTACCTTCAGCAGTATCGATCGCAACACCATTATCCCCTACTTGTGTAAAGGCTAGTGCGTTCCCGGCTGCAAGACGGGTGTGTAAAACGTCTTTACCTGTGAAGCTGGTTTGCAAGTCTAAACGTACCCTATCTTGGAAGACAGTATTATTCGCATCGCCAGTGTTATTGCCAAAAATATCAGTGACGGCAAAAATAGCTTCACCCACCAATTTTGTGGTAGTGGAAAACTGATTAGCTTCAAGTTCAGCAGTCCGTGCTTCTAGAGAATCTACTCGACCACGCAGAGTTGCCAATTCTGCCGAGAATTCCTCCTGCAAACGCTGGAGAGTCGCCAAATCCTGTTTTGTCACCAAGTCAGCAGTTGCTGTGGCAATCAGTTCATTAACTCGATCTAAACAAGCATTCAAACCTGCGGCAAACTCATAACGAGTCAGTGCCCGATTGCCACGGTAAGTACTATTGGGGTATCCTGCAATACAACCATAGCGCTCAACCAAGGATTGCAAAGCTTGAAATGCCCAATCAGTCGGCTGTACATCAGAAAACTGAGAAACTGATGTGACTTGAGACACTGAATTCTGATTTTTGCCTTCGTTGCTGTAGCGATTAACCTCTTCTAAAACCTTATTTTCATCAGTTTTTTGGGCAACCAATTGCTGATTAACTTTTGGTTGCTCTGTTTGACTGAATATTGAAGCATGAGCAGCTATTGGTGCTTCTGTCTGAGCAGTTTTTGCCTTTATATCTTCAGAAGAACTTGCTACTTCAGCAGCAGCCATAGCCTTAGCGGAAACCAACACCGTCACTCCCAAAACTACTGGACTTAGTACCAGAGTTTTCCACAATAGATGAGACATTTTCATTTTCCTTTCCCAAAAAATAACCAAAATCAGTTGGTTCAAGAAAAAGAGAATAAGTAATTATTCTGCTTCTTGGGAATCTTATCAGATTGCTGTTACGTAAGCTATATATCGAAGAAAATTTTTACAGATAAGGAATTGTCAAGTTTTGCAGATAAATTATTTGCTAAAGATTGAGTTTATAATAAAGGGATTTCAGTCGTTTTTGTGCTATTTTCGGACTTTAGCTTCTTATTTTTAACCCTGATTTGCGGTAGTTGCTTTTTATCTTGAAATTTATTCCTAAATCAAGAAAGTGTATTTATATATGAAGTTTTGATTATAAATTAGTAATCTTTAATAGTAGCCAGTTGTGTGTCGGGATAGGCTACCCCCAAACACATTTCCATCCTTCTTTAAGCCCCTGATTTAGGCAGATAATTTTTCATAACTATCAACAGTTGTTGCTTCTAAGCCCAGAATGGAATACACGTCTGGTTCAGATGTTCCGTGCATCGTCAGAAGCAAAGCGTCGATTAAGGCTTTAGCTTTAAGCAGCGTTTCCTGAAACTCCATCTCTGGCTCAGAAAGGGCTATAATTCCGCCACCGATACCAATGGAGGTTTGACTGGGAGTCAAAACAGCAGTCCGAATCACAATATTCAAATCGGCTGAACCATTCAAGCCTAAAAAACCGATCGCACCTGAATACACTCCCCGCGCTTCTTGTTCCAAGCGATCGATAATTTGCATGGTGCGGATTTTCGGCGCACCAGTCATCGATCCTCCGGGAAATGCAGCTTGCACGCAATCTACAGCTTGTAAATCTGAACGTAACCGCCCGCGTATCGTTGTCACCAATTGATGTACTGTTGGATATGTTTCCACATCCATTAATTTTGGTACGTGGATGCTACCAACTTCACAGACTCGTCCCAAATCATTGCGTAACAGATCGACAATCATCAGATTTTCAGCTCGGTCTTTTTCGCTGTTGCGTAGCTTCTCACGGAGGACGAAATCGGCTTCGGGGGTTTCTCCTCGTGGTAGTGTTCCCTTAATAGGCTTAGTTTCTACCCATCCTTGGCGATCGATTCTTAGAAACCTTTCTGGAGATGAGCAAGCGATAGCTACGCTCGCCGCAGGCATCGCAATTTCACCAAAGCGCAAAAATGCAGCGTAAGGAGCCGGATTAATTTTACGTAATGTACGGTAGAAGGTCAATGGATCGGGGGTAGCATCGGTGTACAGCTGATTAGTCAGGCAAACTTGATAGGTTTCGCCTTCGTGAATTTCGTCTAAGCATTGCTGAATATCTTGAATGTAATTTTGGTAAGTGCGACTCAAGCGGAACTTAACAGGCTGACAATTTTCTTGGGGTACAAGAGAAAAAAGAGGATCTAGAGTTTCGAGTTGTTGCTGGATATTATCAAACCAAGTTTCTACTTGTTCTGTTTGTCCTTTTTTGATTAATTGCAGCAAATAAATACACTGTTCTTGATGATCGATCGCAATCATGCGATCGGCAAGCAAAAAAATTGCATCAGGTAATGGTGAAGAATGCACCAATGACGCTCCACATTCCGCCTTAAGTTCATAGCCAAAATAGCCAACAAAACCACAGTTAAAATCAAAAGGTAACTCATCAGATTGACAAAATCGACAGTCTATTTCCCGCTTCAAATACTCAAAAATACTTTCAGTGCGATGAGTCACGGTATCTGACTGTGTGATGATGAGTTCTTGCGTTTGGGTATGATATCGCACCAATAGACTGTTTGCTCCGCTGCCATCACCCATAAACGAGAAGCGAGATAGACCAAGTTCTACACGGCTGCTATCTAGCCAAAAAGCGTTTGCTCTATCTCCAAACAACTGTACAAATATTTGTTCTGTATCTGTGCAGATATCTAATTTACGTGTATGTAATTCAAACTTCTCTTCCTGTTTTTGGCGGGGTTTATCCATAACAGGAGTAACAGATCCATATCCAATCCAATATTGCTTTTGGGGACTTATTGACTCTGCCAAGAGGCTTTCAAGCCCCGCCCCTCCTGCCTCACTTCGACTCCTTTCGACTTCGCTCAAGGCAAGCCGCTCAGTGACCACCTGCCTCCTTGAGGATTTCTCTGTAAATTGCAGCGTAATATCTCGAAAGTTTGCTAGTAATTTTTGTCCATATTCTGTACAGATAGACTCTGGGTGAAACTGTACGCCCCAAAAAGGTAGATGGCGATGACGCAATCCCATCACCAGTCCTGCTTCAGTCCAAGCAATTTTTTCTAAACACTCAGGTAGTTCATTAGCAACTAATAACGAGTGATAGCGCACTACAGAAAAATTACTAGGAATACCTTGAAATAATTCCGAATTATTATGATAAATTTTACTGAGTCTACCGTGTCGAACTTCCGGTGCATGAATCACTCTTGCACCATGTAGATAGCCAAGTCCTTGATGCCCCAGACAGACTCCCAGCAAGGGCACATCCACATTCTCAATTATCTGTCGGCAGACTCCAAAATCTTCTGACCTTTCTGGACGACCGGGGCCAGGTGAAATCACAATGTTGTCAAATGCAATTTCTTTCAATTCATCCCAGTTAAGGCGATCGTTATAAATTACTAGAGGTAGTTTACCATTTACCTCAGCAATCATCTGGTAGAGATTAAATGTATAAGAGTCATAGTTATCAATAATTAACGTTTGCATACATAGTCAATTAGCTAGCACATAGAAGGTTTTTGCATCTAGAATAGCACCTAGATCATACCAATTCTATGTGAAACTGTGCTTTATTCATCTAGAGGCTATTCAGGAATTGCCCCTAGATGTTGTAATTTGGCTTAAGTTCTATAGGCGCATTTTCAAAAATAAAGGGTTTCAGAATATTTTCTTGGATGAATGATGGCTTGTTTGCCAAAGGTCGCATTTATACGATAATTTCGCTCGATCTTGTGCCATTTTTAGACTTTAACTTCTTGTTTTTAACTCTGATTTGTGGTAGGTATTTTTTGTCTTTATAAAAGTAACAGATTTCCACTAGAGTTGGCCATATTTCTAGAGACCCGTGAAATTGGCTAATAACATCATCGATAATTCTGGAAACATTTTGCTGAAAAAAGTCTGGTTCAAATCCATAAAATACTCTCGATAAATTCTCAGCAAATAATTGAAGTGACTGCTTACGCTCTTCATTCTGAGTAGACATTGAGGCTTTGACTATCTGCCTATGAATAGCAGATATTTTTTCCAGTATTTCCTCAGAATCTTGTAAGGTGACTTCGCCAGAGTAATCAAATTTGATTCCCAAATCGTCAAGATGATAAACACTACTTTTAATCTTCCTTTTTAGCAAGCTACATATTTCTTCGTTAAAGAGTTCGCTAGCCAGAGGATTACGCATATAGTTATTTCTAATATGGTTTTGGACGGCATCAACGTGTGCAGAGGCAATTCCCTCTTGCTGTATCCAAATCCTGTAGATATAATCCTCAAACCTGAGCCGAGTGGGAAAAAAGGGTGGTAAACCTAGCTGATTATCATATCCAGCAACTCCACAATCCATTCTCCAGTTTTTGTTAGTAATAACGGGTCTAAAATTGGTAAGAATATAAAAATCATTTAGGTCATTGGGACTAATTTGGTTTTCATCATTGAGATACATGTGAATAAAATCAAGTGTATCGATATCATTAGTTCCTGTGCGAAAAGTTTGGGCAATCTTAACGATTGCATTATTCAATACTCTCCCCTGTTGTAATAAAAGGCTGTTTTCTCGAAAGTAACCTTTAGTTGTATTGGTTTCTAAATCCATGGCTGTATCAAGCACCAATTCTCCAGCCTCGAAGTTTTCTGGTACATGGCTGGCTTTTTGACCTAAAACATCACCAAAAGCCGTGAGTAAGTCAAAAGATTTATGAACGTAGCCGCCTTGTTGGTTGGACTTGATTAATTTTCCTCGGCATATTTCATCACCAGATAAAGATTCTGGGCTAGTTTCAATTAATGCATCTGGACGCATATCGTCATCTGCACTAACCATTAAATGACCAAGCGTATACATGAGTGTGAAGTTGCGATTTCCTCCATAACTAGGTCGGAATAAGTTTTTGACTAGTGATTCTAGCTTGCGATCGCGCAGTCTTTCGTTTAAAAATGTAATAAATTGCTCTTTCTGCTGGGGACCGACATAAAACACGTCATTGACTGTCTTAGTCTGCTCTAAAAGTGGATAATATTTCTCGTGGTTGGCAATACTAGAATCATCAAAAACGATAATTTTTAAAGCATGACCATTTGCCCAGAAATTCTCATCATACTTTTCGATGGTCTGTGCTACATCTCTCAGTCTATGAGTCGGAATAACAAATACTGTTTCTTTTTGTTTCATAAAATTTGTTTGGGTTTTTCAAATGAACTTTCTACCCTTTAAACAAAGTTTGAAAGTTCTCAGGCTAGCTGCTTCCAGAATATCTGCCACTGTAAATTTGCATACTGGAGATTAGCACCATAGGCATAAACTCACCTATTTAGGGCTGTAGTCAGAGCAATTGAGTGCTTGTTTCGTTAGAGCAGTGGTAGGATGTACTGCACACTTTAGAAAATAGTTATTGTTAAAAAATTGGCATTTTTTGCAGGTATGTTGCTCTAAATCTTTGATGCTTACTATTTCGTCTTTATCTTGTGCCGCATTTTCTGGGGGATCTTCTAGTGCTTTGCAGACAGATGAAACAAGAAAAACGACAATTGCCCAAACAATCATGAAGGAAATGTGAGCCAAAAACACTGCTACAAAGGGAATGTCCCCGTTATGTGGTTTTGTGTCAGTATGTGTTGCCTTTGACAGGTTGGCTTCAATCAGGGTAGACTGATGAACGCTTTTCTGGGCGGATACATAAAGTCGGAAAAGCTCCGAAGTATGCATATTAAAAACCTTTAGTTAGTCGAACTCGGATTCAGTAAAGTTAAAGAGGCAGGAGGCAGGAGCCAAAAATATATCTTCTTAGTCTTGCCGCAAGCTCGAACTGCCTTCTGCCTTTCTTTGAAAAATGTTCATTTGTCTAATAATATGTAGAATTGAAACCATATAGCGCCCAAAAACAGGAGTAATTGTAATAGCAATTACTATCGTTAATCCCATTTGAATCCATTTTTTTAGTAGGAGTTAATAAAACTCCAACTAACTAAATTTGAGATTAATCTCAGATATTTTCTTGTTATGAATCTAAATTATAGCGATTATCAGTTCAGTGCAATACAGACCTAACCCTCAGCCCCTCCCTACTAGTGTTGGGGAGAAAGATTCAAAGCCTCTCTACTTTTAGAAGAGAGAAATGGAAGTGAGGTCAAACTGTATTGCTTCCATTCGAAGACCGCTATATTTATGAACTATATCGACATCATTATTAACTAACCAATCTATAACTATGGGCTTTCTCAATCAATCATGAAGCTTTTTGTTAAAGAACACAAGGTATAAATTGATATTTAAACTAAGCTATATAAGAGATATATGTTTCTATGTATAAGAGTGTTTATCTCGATATATATCTGCAAATATAGAAAGACGGCTAAATACTAAACAAATAGCTATTTGACACTAAAACTAGCTGAATCTTTGAGGATTACAGTAATTTTCAGCTTGATTGACTACGTAGGGAATGAGTAAGAACCTTAAAAAGGTGGTTATCAACTGCAACGATACAAACAAAACTACGATTTATGCGCAATTCACTAAAAAGCTTAATTTCTCAAATCACTTTCTTTATAAGATGCTAAGCGTTGCTTCTTTAAATATTTTAAAAAACACCAAAATAACCTAAATATGGATATTTGGTAATATTATATTTCAATAATTGCATCCAATATTTTGTAGCATTTTCTTGAGTTACTTCTATATCGCGCAAATTATGACCTTTGCCGATATTCAACATATAATATGTTAGTTGTAGAGCTATAACTAAATAAGTTAAACCCAAAGGTTTTAAATGTTGCAAAAATAGGTAATATATAACTTTAAGTTTCTGTCTATGGCGAAAATGTATCCACCATTTTGTTTGATGTTCGGCTATACTTTTTTGTAGACCTAATATAGCTTCAATCTCTATAAATTTATCTCTTACTTGATTATAAAACTTTATTTATTTTGCAATGTTTCCAGCTTTGTATGATAAATCAGCATTTTCTAGTAGAAAATGGTAGAAGTTTCGAGCATAACCTTCTCTTTGATCGTGTTTAAAAGCTCTAACAAAACTATCGGCTAAAACTTCTGGTGTCCACGGTGCTTGAGCGACAATCACTTCCGCAATGGCAATACTCATCTGGGTGTCGTCGGTGTAGCTGCCAGGATTGAGTCGAAACCGCGGATGTTCGACGTATCGACTCAAATCGTTGTTAGCGATGGTTTCGTCTGCATATTCAAAGCCTGCACCGTAGGCATCTGCAATCGCTAACTCTAGCAGCATAAGGATATTAAACTAAAAACGGACGCGCCAGAAAAAAGCTAGAAACTGATTTAGCATCTACCGGCTCTCCCTCTAGAATAGCTTTTTCTAATTCTTCAGGAGTCATAAATACAGTTTCGATATCTTCGTCTCCATCTTGTGGGGGTGGTGTCTCCAGCTTTTCTAAATCTCGCGCCAGAAAAGCATAGATAATTTCATCAGAATAGCCAGGAGCTAAGAAAAATTCGCCTAACTTATCCCATTTATGGGCACTATAGCCAGTTTCTTCGGCAATTTCACGCTGTATTGTTTCTAAAGGCTCTTCCTTTCCTTCCAATGTCCCCGCCGGAAATTCTAATATCCGTCCCTGAATCGCAAAACGGTACTGGCGCACCAATATAAGTTTACCTTCCGCTGTCACTGGTACAGCTAGGGCACCGCCAGGGTGACGAATACATTCCCATTCTCCTTCCGATTTGTTCGGCAAACGCAAGCGATTAACTTCAAAATCAAACTTGCGTCCTTTATGAAACAGGCGTTGTCTTAGCAGTTGTGGTAATTCTCTACCTAATGGCATAGTTAAATCTGATTATCTGTGAATACAGAGGCAAAATCAGTGTTCTTCTGCTTTTAAGGATGGTAATTTTAATTGTCCATCCATAAATGTACATCAGAACAGTCTACCTCTTTCAGCAGCTCTTTAATGACACACCCGGAAACTGGTTCTATCCAATCTGGGGCAATTTCTGCCAGTGGGACTAATACAAAGGCGCGATCCCGCATTCGTGGATGGGGAATCTGGAGATTTAGTGTATCTAAAGTAATGTCATCATATAATAACAAATCCAAATCTAGAATTCGTGGTCCCCAACGTTCCTGACGCACGCGCCCAAATTGTTGTTCAATTCCTAACAAAATTTCTAATAACTGTTGGGGGAGTATTTCTACCTGTAATGTCACGCAGCCATTGAGGTAATCTGGCTGTGGTGGGCCGACAGCTTTGGTTTGATACCAATGGGATCTGGCTTCTAAAACAATACCTGGCGTTTGGGCTAAAGTTTCTATAGCTGCTTCTAAAATTGTCTGGGAATCGCCGATATTACTACCAAGAGCAACGGCGCTTCGTCTTAGCTCTGCTTTGTCGTAGCGCTGTGTAGACATTATACTTTCCTGAAATAAGCCGTTTTCGGGCTGTCTTTGCGGATACTTGTTAATAGCTTTGATCTTCGCAGTAGTTATCAAAATTGCGGCATTTTTTACAAAACTAAATTAACCAAATTTAAAAAACATTATTTATAGTGAATTTAGTTAATTATTGATAGGATATTATACTAACACAATGGTAGTGCTATAACCCCAAAGTTAATTGATGGTGGTTATATAGTTGCTTACTAATTTGAGCGAGGAACTGACGTGGGGAAGCTTACCTCCTGGTTCAAGCGAAGACCAACTAATTTGAGTGACTCTGGACAAGGAGGAACGGATGAGAGCTTACCACCAAAACATCTGGCGCAGACGAGGCAGTTACTGAGCAAAATGAAAATTTTACCATCTAAGATCAGGGTCAATCGGGCAACTGGCGCTAAACCACTCCATCGCCGCTTATGGTTTTGGGCAGGTTTAGGTGTTAGTGGTGGGATAGTTGCCTCGATCTATGGCATCAGTTTAATAGATCGGACTTTGCCAGATCAGTCCGAGCTGAATGCTGTGTTTCGAGAGCAAACACTGACCATTAAAGCTGCTGATGGCACTATATTACAACAACAAGGTGAAGCGACCAGAGAACAGCTAAAGCTAGAACAAATACCAGATAATTTAAAAAAAGCTTTCATCGCCTCAGAAGATAGAAGGTTTAGGCAACACAACGGAGTCGATCTGCAAGGGATTGTCAGAGCGGGTTTGAATAATTTGCGATCGCAAGGTGTGGTAGAAGGTGGTAGCACCATCACCCAACAGCTAACGCGGATTCTCTTTTTAAAACAAGAGCAGACAATCTGGCGCAAACTCAAAGAAGTCCGCCTAGCTCAAAAAATGGAGCAAGAATTAACCAAAGATCAGATTTTAGAGCGTTACCTAAATCTGGTTTATTTGGGAGGTGGAGCTTACGGTGTGGCAGATGCCGCCTGGGTATACTTTAGTAAGTCGCCAGATCAACTTTCTTTGGCGGAAATGGCAACGATTGCTGGATTAGCTCCTGCTCCTAGCTTATACGCCCCAGACAAAAATCCCGAAGCGGCAAAACGGCGGCGAAACCTAGTATTGCTACGGATGCAAGAAGATAAAATAATTACGTCAGAGCAAAGGCAAGCAGCTGTTCAGGAGCCATTAGCCCTCAAAAGCAGTTCACCCAAGCGAGTCCAAGTAGAATCACCCTACTTTACCAGCTACATCCAAAAAGAATTGCCCAAGTATGTTTCTCCTAATGTGCTAAAAAGTGGGGGTCTGGTAGTAGAAACCACGCTAAACCCAAGTTGGCAGAAGGTGGCAGAAGAGGCAGTTGCAAAAACATTGCGAAATCAAGGACGCTGGGAAAACTTTAAGCAAGCAGCAATGGTGGCCATAGACCCCCGAAACGGTGAAATTAAGGCCATGGTTGGGGGAAAAGACTTTGGTAAAAATCAGTTTAATCGAGTTACCCAGGCACAACGGCAGCCAGGATCGACATTTAAAGGGTTTGTATATGCAACTGCGATCGCTACTGGCAAAAGCCCCTACGATAGCTACGAGGATGCACCCTTTGTCGTAGACGGCTATGAACCGAAAAACTATAGTGAAAACTTCCGGGGTTCAATGAACATCCGAGATGCCCTCACCCGCTCTGTTAATATTGTTGCGGTCAAGGTGTTGATTGATGTGGGATTTACACCAACGATTAAACTAGCCCATGATATGGGCATAAAATCTGAACTCAAGCCCACCTACTCCTTGGCTCTTGGTTCAAATGAAGTCAATCTGCTAGAGTTGACGAGCGCCTATGGCAGTTTTGCGACTCAGGGATTGCACGCAGAACCTCATGGTATTACCCGCATCCTCAACCGCCAAGGCAAAGTCATCTGGTCAGCTAATTTCAAGTCAAAACGCGCCCTTGACGCTGACAGTGCCGCCATCATGACTTGGATGCTACGCAATGTCGTCCAAGCGGGAACTGGTGGTGCTGCCCAATTATCTAATAGACAAGTTGCAGGCAAAACCGGCACCTCCGACGAAGCCCGCGATTTATGGTTTATTGGCTACATTCCTCAGATGGTGACAGGGGTATGGCTAGGTAACGATGACAACCGCCCTACTTATGGCAGTAGTAGTACTGCCGCTTACACTTGGCGCGAATTTATGGAAAAAGCGGTAGAGGGAATGCCTGTAGAAAAGTTTCCCCAACGACCCAAGTTAGACGGTCGCAAAGGCACTATCAAAGCCCAGTCCATCAAGCCTAAACAAGTGCTGAATCGTTCTATTGCCTCTAAAGATGATGACTCAGAAGGGGAAAGTGCGAGAAATTCTGATGATAGTGGTTCATATAGGAGACGTAGAAGAAGGAGGAGCTATTCTCAAGAAACACAGCAATCCAGCGATTATACTCCAAGACGGAGAAGGCGCGATCGCAGCGAATCAAGTTCTAGTAACTCCTCCTCAGAATCATCTACTCCACGGCGACGTTATAGAAGAGTAGAATCTGATTCACCCCGGTCTAGAAGAAGTCGGCGAGAGTTGCCTCCCGCAAACAGTTCTGGTTCTTCAGGTTCTTCATCGTCACAACCATCTTGGCGGGATAGACTTAGACCTTCTAACCAGTAATGAGAAGTGGGCATTGTTGAGACTATGCACGACTTGGTAGGGAGCAGGGCAGCAGGGGAGCAGGGGAAACAAGGGGACAAGGTGACAAGGTGACTTAAGTCAAACTTACAACAAGTCTTTCCCCTTGTCCCCAATTCTCGTTGTCCTTAAGTCGTCTTTAGTCAATCAGACTCAATCTCAGAAGTCAAAAGATAAAAACGCCCAGTTAAAAGTACTGCACCCATAAGTAGCCCTAGTACTAAACCCAACCATAAACCTATAGCACCCCAGCCGAAAGTGAATGCCATCAAATAGCCCCCACCTAGACCTACTGCCCAGTAAGCAAATATAGTAATTAACGCTGGCACTTTAGTGTCTTCCAACCCGATTAAAGCACCAGCAGCAATAGTCTGAATAGAATAAAATATTTGGACTATTGCCCCCGCAGCCAGGAAAGAAGTTGCCGTTTTAACTATCTCGATATTATCTAGATTACTGGTGTCCAAATACATTGCCATAATATAGTTGGGAAACAGCCAAAAAATTAGTGCCACAATACTTACAAAAGGAGTAACAAGCGCAATGCAGACTAATCCCGCTGTGCTTGCACCTTTGAGATCGTTTTGTCCCCTCAACTGTCCTACTCTCATTGTGACGGCATAGGAAATACCTATAGATACCGTTTCGACAAAACTTTCTGTCTCGACAGTAATTTCATGTGCTGCTAACGTCTCTGTTCCAAACCACCCCATCAGTAAAGCAGTGGCAGTGAATACTCCAATTTCTGCTCCATACTGCAACCCCAAAAACCACCCAGTTTGGAAGATATCTATAAACATCTTCCTATCAAATTTATCTAAAGCGCTATTAAGTTGGTATTTTTTAAAGTAGTTATCAAAGCAAATCCAACTGGCGGCGGCAATAAAATTCAACCAAAAAATGAGTGTGCTTCCCCAACCGATACCGGCTAAACCAAGGGCTGGTAAACCAAATTTACCGAACATTAGCACGTAATTAGCAACTGCATTTAATAATAGTCCCGTCACCGTAATTACTGTTAAAAATTGGGGGCGATTAAGGGCAGAGCTAACTTCTTTTAAGATACAAAAACCGAGTGCAGCCGGAAAACCCCAAACAATAGACCGCAAATAAGTTTGAGCTAATAACACATTGCTTTCTTCTTGACCAGTTAGTAGCAGGATATAGTCAAAGTGCCAAATGATAAACATCATAGGTAAGCACATTGTCACGGCTAACCAAATTCCTTGACCGGTAGCACGGCTCACTTGGTCTATCTTTCCTGCACCAAAAGCATTGGCGACACTTACACCCGCGGCTGAAAGAACAGAACGACAAACGGAAGCTAAAGTAGAAAAGGTAACAGCGCCTAAAGCACCCGCAGCTAAAGCTTGACTGTTAAGTAAGCCCATCATTACCCCATCCAATAAAGGAATGCCCGCTTCTAATATTTGAGTAATTATCAAAGGAACTGCTAATTGCAAGCAAGCTTGGACTTCTAATATCAGTTCTGACTTAAATTCTTTTGAAGTTAACTCCATTGGGGCGCTAAAAAAGCAATACTAAATACATTAAGATATATTAACGCCATAGGTGTAATCAACTCAAGCTATTAGCGATCGCCTGACTCAAAGAGAAATGTTTATAGTTATACTCTATTTCTAAACTAAACTGTTTAGTTTGCACTTGGTGACAGCTTCGCCAGCTCTACGCCAACTAAACTAATACTACTCTGGTAAACAGCAAGTAGTAAGACTCTTTTCAATGTATATCTTTTACTAATGTACTGAAGTTAGTTTTTAAGGATTGCCCATAGGGCAGTGCGCAAGAGCGCAATCACTCGTTTTTTGTCCACTCTCACAAAATCGCGTTGCTCCCATATAAAGTTTATTCGTGGCTAACAGGTAAAATAACTTTATTCTCTGAAAAATGAGGTAGAAAATTAACTTGTGAAGCGTATCGTCGAATTTCCTCTCGAAAACGGAGACTCAATTCTTGTAGAAGTAGATGAGCCTGGGCTAACTGATGATCGTATTGGTCTGCGAGATGAGATTATTCAAAAAGCTCAAAAAACTTTTGAATCTGCTCTGGAACAAGTTAAGCCCATAGCAAATGTCATTATGACTAAAGTAAATAGTCTCAATCAGCCTGCGGATGAGGTGGAAATCAAGTTTGGCATCAAAATGAGTGCAGAACTTGGGGCAGTTATCGCTTCTGGCAATGGCGAAGTTAATTATGAAGTGACTTTGAAGTGGAAACGGGAGCCATAAGATGGCCACACCCCTGGAGTCATCAGTAGTTAGGATTTACTCAAACAACGGCAAAGTTGTTGGTGCTGGCTTCTTGGTTACCCCAAAATATATCCTTACATGTGCCCATGTGGTAGCAGATGCTTTAGGAATTGCTAGAAATACTGCCGAAATAATCAATGCAGAAGTCCGTTTGGATTTTCCTTTATTGGCAGCTAAAGAGTTTTTGACCGCCAGGGTAGTATTCTGGCGGCCTGTTAACCCTAATGAGTTTGCGGAAGATATTGCGGGGCTGGAGTTAGAAAGCTCTCTTCCTGGTGCGGCTCATCCAGCACGATTGGTAGCATCAGAGGAATTATGGGGGCATTCTTTCCGAGTTTTGGGTTTTCCAAAAAACCAACCCAATGGGGTTTGGGCTACTGGACAAATCAGGGCTGGACTTGCAAATGGTTGGGTACAACTGGAGGATGTGAAACAACAAGGTTATGCATTAGAGCCTGGTTTCAGTGGTGCGCCGATATGGGATGAGCAGTTACAGGGTGTAGCAGGCATAGCAGTAGCGGCGGAAATGGAGCGAACAGCAGCTAAAGCAGCGTTTATTATTCCCACACAAGTGCTGATTACAGCATGGTCAGACTTGGTTGAGCAAGCTCTTTCTTTAGAAAAAATGCAGCAACAGCCAAAAGTGAAACGAGCCAATGACAGTGCTAGAGTTTTTATTAGCTATCGCAGCCAAGATCCAGATTTAACGTTGGCCCAGCAGTTTTATGAAGCAATAAAAGCGGCTGGGCATGAAGCATTTATGGCGGGAGAGAGTATACGGTTAGGCGAAAACTGGCCCGAACGCATAGATAGAGAATTGGAACAGTCTGATTACTTTCTGCTGCTCTTATCTCCTAAATCTGCAACTAGTGAAATGGTCACAGAAGAAGTCAGGCGTGCCAAGCAGTTGCAAGATTTAAATCCCGAAAAGAAACCTATAATTTTACCTATCCGTGTGAACTTTCCTTTGGATTCGCCATTAAATTATGATTTACGGGGTTATTTGCAAAGAATTCAACAACGAGAGTGGAAATCATCTGCTGATACAGTCAAGATTTCGCAAGAAATTTTGACAATTCTAGCCGAAGGTCATGAGGCTAGCTATACAGAGGATGAGTTGACAACAGCAGTTGCGGTAGAAAATTTGGAAGAACCTCCTTTGCCAGTAGCAGAACCAGAATTACCAGAGGGTCAGGTAGATATGGCTTCTGCTTTTTATATAGAACGCCCTCTTATTGAAGAACACTGCTACGAGGCTATTTTAAAGCCTGGTTCTCTGATTCGGATTAAAGCGCCTCGACAGATGGGTAAAACTTCCTTAATGGCACGGATTCTTCATCAAGCTTCACAACAAAACTCTCTAGCCGTATCTTTGAGTTTTCAATTAGCAGATAGTAAAGTGTTCCCAGACTTAGATAAATTTTTACGCTGGTTCTGTGCTAGCGTTACCCGGAAGCTAAGAATACCAAATCGATTAGCGGATTACTGGGACGAGATTTTTGGTAGCAAAGATAACTGTACAGCTTATTTTGAGGAGTATCTTCTAGCAGAAATCGATCAACCCCTAGCATTGGGTTTGGATGAAGTCGATTTAGTATATCAACACCCTGAAATTGCCGCCGACTTTTTTGGACTCCTGCGTGCTTGGCATGAAGATGCAAAAAATCGGGATATCTGGAAGAAATTGCGATTGGTAGTGGTGCATTCAACAGAAGTTTATATCCCAATGAATATCAATCAATCACCATTCAATGTGGGACTTTCGATTGAGTTGCCAGAGTTTAATGCTGAACAAGCCCAAGATTTGGCACGTAGGCATGGGCTAAATTGGAGGTCTTCAGAAATTGAACAATTGATGAATATGGTGGGAGGTCATCCTTATTTGGTGCGAGTAGCACTCTATCGCATTGCGCGCCAAGAGATCGCACTGGAGCAGTTATTACAAGTTGCTCCTACAGATGCCGGGCCTTTTGGCGACCATTTGCACCGACATTGGTGGAATCTAAAACAACATCCTGAGCTAGCAAGAGCAATGAAACAAATTGTTGCAAAAAACACACCAATACAGCTGGAGCCAATAGAAGCCTTTAAATTAAAAAGTATGGGTTTAGTCGAGCTGGAAAATAATTATGTAATACCTAGATTTAATTTATATCGGCAATATTTCCGCGATCGCGCGGCTTCTCTGTAATCGAAATTTCATACATCTACATTTCATTGATGAACGCAGAACAAAACCCCGCTTATGAATATCAAGTTGGAGGCAATTTACCAAGTAATGCTCCCACTTATGTAGTGCGGCAAGCAGATCAAGACCTCTATGATGGCTTGAAAGCAGGGGAGTTTTGCTATGTGCTGAACTCGCGGCAAATGGGTAAGTCTAGCTTGCGAGTCCAAGTAATGCAACGACTAAAAGCTGAAGGTATTGCCTGTGCAGTAATTGACTTAACTAAAATTGGCAACCAACAAGTAACAGCAGATCAATGGTACGCCGGAATTGTCCGCATTTTTGTTAGAAGCTTTGATCTGTCGGAAAAGTTTAATTTGCGGAGTTGGTGGCGCAACAACGATCATCTTTCCCCAGTGCATAGGTTAAGCGATTTTATCGAAGAGATACTGCTGGTAGAAATTGCTCAACCTATTGTCATTTTTATAGATGAAATTGATTGTGTTCTCAATCTGAAAAACATCGTTGGAACTGATGATTTTTTTGCTTTTATCCGCAACTGTTATAACCAACGTGCTGATCAACCACAATACAGACGTATTACGTTTACCCTCTTGGGAGTAGCAACACCTTCAGATTTAATAGAAGATAAAAAGCTCACGCCCTTTAATATTGGTAAAGCAGTTGAATTAAATGGCTTTACTTTAGAAGAAGCAAAACCACTAGGATATGGATTTGTAAACAAGATAGATAATCCACAGTTGGTATTAAAAGAAATTTTAAATTGGACAGGTGGGCAACCATTTCTCACTCAAAAAGTATGCCAACTTCTAGCGAACGATTTAGCTAATTCATTAAATATTTCAAGCTCATCAATAAACAAAATCAATATTCATGAGTGGGTAGAAAAGATCATAAATGACAAAATCATTAATAATTGGGAATTTCAAGATGAACCAGAACATTTACGTACAGTACGTGACCGAATTATGCGTAATCAAACTCAAGCAAATATGTTGCTAGGGTTGGTTCAAGAAATTTTAAATAAAGGAGAATTGTCTGGTAATGATAGTGATGAGCAAATAGAATTAAGATTATCTGGATTAGTAGTAAAACACGACAGTAATTTTAAAATTTATAATCGCATTTATCAGTCTATTTTTAATCAAGAATGGGTAAAGGAACAATTAGCTAAATTGCGCCCATACTCTGAAGCTTTTCAGGCGTGGTTAGATTCTAATTGTCAAGATGAATCGCGCCTTTTGCGGGGTAAAGCATTAGAAGACGCTTTAAATTGGAGAGAAGGCAAAAGTTTGAGCAATCAAGACTATGATTTTTTGACTGCTAGTCAAGAGCAACAACAACGCGAGCTTCAAGAAAAACTGGCAGCAGCAAAAGTCGAAGAATACAAAGCAGGAATTAAAGCTCAAACGCAGAGAACTCGATTAGCGATCGCGTCTGCTGTTGTTATTGCAATAATGGCTATATTTGCTGGTTTTCAATGGAGAGAAGCTAAGATAGGTCAGATTCAGGCACTCACAACTTCCTCTAAAATTCAATTTACTATAAATCAATATTCATTTGATGCATTAATAGATGCCTTAAAAGCAGCAAGACTACTCCAGCATTCTATCTTTGTCAAAAATGAGCCTGAACTTCAAATGCAAGTAATGGAAGCAGTTAGCAATGCAGTTTATGGAGTTAGAGAAAGTAACCGTCTAGAAAAACATCAAGACCTAATTAGACGTATCAAGTTCAGTCCAGATGGTAAAAGCTTTGTGACTGCTAGCTATGATAATACTGCCAAGCTTTGGAGGTTAGGTGAGAAAGAACCTTTGACATTAAAAACCTATAAAAGTCATGTTGTTGATGTCAGCTTTAGTCCTAATGATCGGAGGATTGCTACTGCTAGTCGAGACGGAATTGTAAACATTTGGGATAGTGAAGGTAAGTATATTTCAACTTTTAAACATACTGTTGTTACTTCCAATAAAAATGAAGATATTCTCTGGAGCGTTAACTTTAGTCAAGATGGTCAGATAATTGCTACAACAGGTGGCGACACAACAATCAAGCTTTGGAAGCTAGATGGTAGTCTTTGGAAAACTTTAAAGGACGATACAAATGGGCATAAAAAAGAAGTCCGGAATGTTAGCTTCAGTCCTGATGGTCAAAAGATTGCCTCCGCTAGCCCTGATGGTACAGTTAAACTTTGGGACATCCAAGGTAATTTAATTGATACATTAAATGGTCATAAAGGAAAACCAGTTTTAAATGTAAGTTTTAGCCCTAATGGTCAAACTCTCGTTTCTACCAGTAGTGATAATACAGCTATTATTTGGGATGTAAACAAGAAAACTCAGCTAGCTCAACTGCAAGGGCATACAAAACCAGTGAAAAATGTTGCCTTCAGCCCCGATGGTAAAACTATTGCCACTTCTAGTGATGATGGAACTGTGAAATTATGGAGTAGCCGTAATTACCAAGTGCTAGACACTTTAGAAGGACATAAAGGTTCCGTTAATGGTATTAGCCCATTACTAAACACTTTAGAAGGACATAGAGGTCCCGTTAATGGTATTAGTTTCCACCCTCAAGGACATATTTTAGCATCTGCTGGTGATGACAAAACAGTTAGGCTTTGGCGTATAAATCCTTTGCGAATAACTTTGAATGAACATGATGCCATTTATAGCATTGATATTAATCCCAAGAAAGATATTATTGCGACTGGTAGCGGAGATGGAGTTATAAACCTATGGAATTTCCAAGGAGAACCACTAAAAACTATTAAAGCTCAGAAATCGGGTATCGCTAGCGTTACTTTTAGTCCAGATGGTAATACCATTGCTAGTAGTAGCCCAGATACGACTGTTAGGAGATTCAATTTACTAGGACAAGAACTAAATCCAACACTTAGAGGACATAAAGACTCTGTTAATAGTATTAGCTTTAGCCCTAATGGAGAAATTATTGCTTCTGCTAGTCTTGACAGAACTGTGAAACTTTGGAATAGAGAAGGAAAACCTTTGAAAAGTTTGCCAGGTAATACACAGTTTTTCAGTGTTAACTTTAGTCGAAATGGTGAGACCATTGCCGCAGCTGGACGAGATAAAAAAATTCAATTTTGGAAGCGTAATGGAAGTCCTCTATACACGTGGAATGTAGATGAATCACCTCTTAATAAATCAACTTTAAATACAACTATTTATAAAGTTATATATAGTCCGATTGGAAGCACAATTATTACTTCTAACGAAGATAATACTGTAAAGTTATTGAGTCCAAATAGTGGTGTTATCAAGTCTTTGAAAAGTCATACGGCTGGGGTTTGGGGATTGGATGTTAGCCGCGACGGTCAAATGATTGCTAGTGGTAGCGATGACCGTACTGTAAAAATATGGACTATGGATGGGAAATTGATTACAACTCTTACAGGTCACAAGGGTAGCGTAAACTCTGTTAAATTTACACCTGACAGTAAAAAGCTTGCTACCGCCAGTTCTGATAAAAAAATTTTGGTGTGGGATGTACAAGATATGAATTTCGACAAATACATAGAGCGTGGATGTAATTGGTTGAGTGATTATCTAAAAACTCATGACGAGCGAGATGATTTAAAAAATGTGTGCAAATAAAATAAAGAATAAATGCAAAAAATTAGTCTACATTTAATCAAATTAACTAATAGTAAAGTTAGATTTATCTTAGGAATACATTTATGCTAAATCAACCTGAAAATCGTAATCAAAGCTATGATTGGAAGAGTAAAGGCTTAGGTTGGGTGCCTGATTATCCAGATTTACGCGACTATAATTTAGATGATGAGGATCTGAAAAATCAGCAACGTTTGAAAGTAGAAGAGACAACAGGTTGGATAGAAAATATTATCGGAGAAGTACTTCAATTATTAAATGAAGATGGAGAAAATATTCAAAAAAGTAACATTAATGAACTAAAAAATAAAATCTTAGGCAATGTTATATTTAAAAAGGTAAGAGTTCATAAACTTTTGCGATATCCAGGTTTTTTGGAAGACAATGAAAAAACTGGTCAATTTAGTATTAATAAAGTTAAATATGACAGTATTTTATCGAGACAAGTTATTCAACTCAAAAAATATCTTGGTGTTTTATTGTTAACTAAATATTTAAACATCCCTAAAAAAATAAATTCAAAGTCTAATTATGATACTGATAAGAGTTTAGACCTTGAAAATCCATTGGATGTAATTCAGTGGATGAATGATGAAACTTATGATTTTCGTACAAAAGAAATTATTGAATTTTTTCAATGTTTAACAGATATTAAGCAAGATGGAATTGTTGGGCTTGAGACTTTTATTCAGTTAAATGAATACTTATTAAACCCTAAAAAAAGTAAATTAGTTGATGCAAATAATAAATGTAAAGATGATAATTCTAAAAGGAAGCCATTAAAAAGAATTAGATATTTTTCAGTTACTTCACTGATACCAGATAAGGCTTTAAATCAAATTATCTATAACTTATGTTTAAAAGTAAGTAAACAAATTTCACAAGAAATAAAAACTAAAAATTTTCTTGAAGAAGATTTCCTGAATAGTATTAAAGTAAACTCAGACTTTTTTCAAAAAGTTTTAGCAGAAATAAATACAGATACTAGTATTAAAAATAGTAATTGTTTATTAAGAATTTTAGAAGAAGGCTTAACTAAACCAGCTCAATCTCCTAACGCTGTTAATAAAAATAAATCTGACATTAAATCTAATTTAGAATTTTTTAAAAATTCTCCCTTGTTTGATCCTTTGATTTCAATAGCTCTTAGAAGTATTTATCCACTAGCTCAACTCAGACACCAGACTATTGAAGAATTAATAGAGCAAGGGATTGATAACCTTGAAAATCTTATTAAACAAAAACCAGAAAATTTTAATGAACAGCAGAAGCCAAAGTTTGGATACTCCAATAATGAATTAGTTAAATACTCAATTCGTAAAATTTTGTATACACTTTACTATGAGATTCAATCGCTTGAGCAAGAAAATCAAGAAAGACAAATAAACAAGAAAGAATTTACAAATGAATTTATTAATTCTTTTGTCCTATGTTTCTTTATCAAAAAATATTTAAATAAATTTGAGTATACACAAGAGGCTGTTAAAGAAATTGAGAAAGAAGTTGCTGTTATTGGAAACTCAGATGTTACAGTGCCACCTCGTTACAATCCTTTTGATAAGCAAGAACTGTTTGAAATTGTAACAGAGGAAAGTACTAAGGGTGTCAATAGTAATTCTTTTGTTAGCTTTACTCAGCAACAAGAAGAACTATTCCTATCTTTAAATTTATATATTCCCATATTCAGCAATAAAACTATTAAATATTTAGAAGAGCCGCAAGAAGACACAGATAAAGATAAAAAACCATTTTTTCAACTTCCTAGCGTAGTCGATTTGAGTTATTGGTTTTCTTCAGTGAAAGACCAAGGTTCTTTAAAATCGTGTACTGCATTTGCGGCTGTTTCATTATTAGAGTACTTTGCCAACAAAAACTCTAAAGATAAAATTGAACCGTCTCCTATGTTTCTCTACAAAGCTGCACGTAACAAAATGAAAGTTAAAGGAGATGTAGGTTCGTCAATCAGAGAGACAATGAAAGCATTAGCTTTGTTCGGAGTTCCACCAGAAGATTATTGGCCTTATGATGAAAATCAAGTAGATGAAGAACCACTACCATACTGCTATGCTTATGCTCAGAATTACAAAACGCTCAAGTATTTTCTTTTAGATTATGCAGGTATTACTCCAGAAACGCTTTTATTTCAAATAAAAGCAGTTCTGTCCGCAGGTTTCCCTTGTATTTTTGGACTTACGCTTTATAGCTCTATCTACAAAAGCTCAAACGAAAAAGGTCACATTCCGTTTCCAAATTATCAAGAAGATAAGATTGTTGGCGGACATACACTTGTAGCAGTTGGTTATGATGATTTTCAGTTTGTTAAATGTGCTAATAGTCAGCAATATTCAAAAGGTGCATTTTTAGTTAGGAATTCTTGGGGAACTGAATGGGGTGTAGAAGGTTACGGGTGGCTTCCTTACGATTATGTATTAGCTGGATTAACCTCTGCTTGGTGGTCGTTGCTCAAGTCAGAATGGTTTAACGAGAATAATTTTGGTTTTTCAGGTACAGGTGGTGAAGGAGTACCAGGTAGTACAGGTACATAAATGTTGATAATTTAATGGTTGCGAGCGCCTAACATAGATTTTAATCAATGCTGTAGAGCGACGAATTATTTAGCAAACGTGGTGTTAACTTTTCATTCTTGAGATAACGGTTAATTTTATCATGACTAATCTGCTCTAAATAATCTGCCAAGTTTGTGAGAGTATAATTAATCTGACTACTTAACAAATACTGGCAATAATTAAGTTTTGTAAATCTCATAAACTACAAGATTTATTTTATGAATACTCAACTCATTTTCTCATAATTTGAAAAATACTTAACACAGCCAATTACTGTTATTAATTTCAGCAATGTCCTTTGGGTACGCCACTTTGACATAGTACTTAAGTACTATAAAATTGCGATCGCGCTGTGCCAGTTACGTAAGTCCTGTCCTCTATGAATACCCAAAACTCAATGGTGAGTGTTTTCAACAGTTCTTAGACTGGCTATCTGTGCAATTAGGCTCGGATTATGCAATTTTACAGATTGATCAAGCACCTGCTCATACAAGTTCAAAGATTCGTTGGCCAGAGAATATTATTCCTCTGTTTCAACCACCGTCAGCCCCTGAACTCAACCCCATTGAGAGACTTTGGCAATTCCGGAAAAAACCCCTCAAAAATCAACTTTTCTCTTCTTTACACGCTTTATGCGATCGCATCCAAGAATTATTCGACCAACTTACTTTTGAGCAGGTGATTTCTGTCTCTTCTTATAATTTTATCCTAGAAACTCTTTTCTATGCAGCTTCACATTAAATTGGTATAACTTGGATGTTATCGGTCAAGTTTTTACAGACTTGTCTGATAAAGACGTTGTAAAAATATACATTCAGGTTTTTGCGATCGCATTTGGATAATTTTATCCTTTACTGCAAATCCAGCGAATACCTACTTAAGTAATTAATAAATATATTATACTTATAATCATTGCCATAAAAATGGCTTCTGCAAGCCATAGAACTTCTTCAGAAGCCATTATACCTTTATTTAAAGTATAAAATTATACTATTCTACAGTGACACTTTTAGCAAGGTTACGAGGCTGATCGACATCCAAACCACGACGGGCGGCAATATGATAAGCCAATAATTGCAAAGGAACAACTGTCAGAATTGGAGAAAGTAACTCTTCTACATGAGAGACGGGAAGAAGATCGTTAAAGATTTCCGCAGCTTCGCCATCATTGACGGGAGTCACGCCAATTAACCGAGAATCTCTGGCTTTGGCTTCTTGGGCATTAGAAATAACCTTTTCGTAAACGCTACCAGGTATTGCGATCGCAACTACTGGTACTTTCGCATCTAAAAGTGCGATCGGGCCATGTTTCATCTCTCCAGCCGGATACCCTTCGGCGTGAATGTAGCTGATTTCTTTTAATTTCAAAGCCCCTTCCAAAGCAATAGGAAAGTTAATTCCTCTACCCACAAAAATGAAATCTTGAGTTTCAGCGAATTCGTGGGCTAGCTGTTCGGTTAAACGTTCCTGACTTTCTAAAG
Organism: Nostoc sp. DedQUE12b; assembly: GCF_034530835.1. Taxonomy (NCBI): domain Bacteria; kingdom Bacillati; phylum Cyanobacteriota; class Cyanophyceae; order Nostocales; family Nostocaceae; genus Nostoc; species Nostoc sp. DedQUE12b. The sequence continues at coordinate 91,924 of NZ_JAVRCI010000019.1, forward strand.
TTGCCTCAATTTCTTTAGGAATTTGCCGCAACCCATTAATAATTTTCTCTAAAATATCTTTTGAAACTGTCTGACGACGAGCTGCTAAATCCAATGCCAATGCATAAAACGCCATCAGTTGGGCAGTGAAAGTTTTTGTCGCTGCTACGCCAATTTCAATTCCCGCTAGGGTACTGATAACATGCGGTACCAGATGACCAAGGCTACTTTCTGGACGATTGGTAATACCCAGTAGTCGCGCTTGATATTTAGGTTCTTTCCCCTGGCGACGTTCTTTTTCCATCGTCAAAGCTGCTAGGGTATCGGCTGTTTCACCTGATTGAGTAACGCCAACAATCAAGGTGTTAGCCGTCACGGGTGATGGTGCATAGCGATACTCAGAAGCGTAATGTACTTGAGTGGAAATTCCTGCTAGTTGTTCGAGTAAATATTTTCCGATTAATGCTGCGTGCCAACTGGTACCACAAGCGAGGATCTGAATTTGTTCTAAATCGGTATATAAATCCGCAGGTAAACCAAGATTGATTGGGGATTCGGTAGATTCGGCTGGATTAAAGTAAGCGTCTAAACTAGCTCTTACTACTCCTGGTTGCTCATGGATTTCTTTGAGCATGAAGTGTTTGAATCCCTGCTTTTCTACCATTGCCGGATTGAAGTTGAGCAGGCGTGGTTGTTTTTTCAACCTGTCGCCAGCAAAATTGTAAATCTCAACGCCCAAAGGTGTGAGGCGAGCAATTTCGCCATTTTCCAGAGGTAGTACGGCACGGGTGTAGGCAACGATCGCAGGCGTGTCAGACGCACAAAATAACTCCCCTTGCCCAAAACCAATTACTAAAGGTGCTTGTTGGCGAACAACAATCAATTCATCGGGGAAATCAGCAGAAATAACTGCAAGTGCAAACGCCCCGCGCAAATGGTTAACGGCTTGGCGAACTGCCTCTAGGAAGGGAGATGAGGGGGGAAGATTCTTTAAAAATTCGCCTATCAGATGGGGAATGACTTCGGTATCGGTTTCAGAACGAAATTCGTGTCCTTTTGCTTTGAGTTCCTCGCGTAACTCGCGGTAGTTTTCAATAATGCCATTTTGCACCACTGCCACTCGCTTTGCTGTATCCAAATGGGGATGAGCATTATACTCTTCTGGTTTACCATGAGTTGCCCAGCGTGTATGACCAATACCAATTTGGGCAGGGGTTTCTATTTGTTCCAGTTTAGAACGCAGGTTATGGAGTTTGCCCTTTGCCCGCACACAATTTACCTCACCTTCCCAAACAGTGGCGATTCCAGCCGAATCGTAGCCCCTGTACTCTAGTTTTTCCAGTCCAGCTAGTAAAATGTCTGTCGCCGCTTGAGTGCCTATATATCCAACAATTCCGCACATTCTTCACGCCACTTTTTTTCAGGATGATTAAATCCAGTATAGTAGGCAGTATAAAGTGGACGTTTTGCAAAGAAAAAAGGGAGTAAAATACTCCCTCTATCACTAGGTATTGTTATGGATTTTAAGTTTTTTTACAGTGGATTACCTGTCAGCTTTTGACCTGACGGTACAAATACAGCTTCTAGGATTTAGATACCCAGAGATTATATCCCCAATCTAAAATTGCGATTTCATCAAGAGTGCTGAGTTCCGAGTTCCAAGTTCCGAGTGAAGAACCAAAAAATTGTATTTTTGATTTACTTCTTTTTATCTCAGCACTCAGCACTCAGCACTCAGCACTCCGATCAGCACTCAGCTTTTTAGTAAGCTAGACCCATACTGCGAGTTGTTTCAGCGCCCAGGTAAACCCGGATGCTCAAAAAGTCGGTGGGACAAGCAGTTTCGCAACGCTTACAGCCCACGCAGTCTTCTGTACGGGGTGAAGAGGCAATTTGAGCAGCTTTACAGCCATCCCAAGGAACCATCTCAAGTACATCAGTAGGGCAAGCGCGGACGCATTGGGTGCAGCCAATGCAGGTATCGTAGATTTTTACGGTATGAGACATTGAAAAAACGGCTCCTTTCGAGTGTTCTTCTCTGCGAAAGAATCATAATCAACGCATAGTCTACCGCAGTGGTTGATAGGCCGTAATCAAAAGGCTACATAACTTTAAACAATGTAATAAGCACCGTTAAAATTCGCTTTTGCGAGATTGTCCCTATTGACTGATAATTAGCAACATCATCAGAGCGTATTTCCCACAGTTATATACCATAATAGGGTTGAATCGTAAAGGTAGATGAAACAAAATTAAAAGTAAATAGGGATATCTCCATAATTTTAATTATGGGGATTTTGGTTAATAATTTGATTTTGTGATCGCTACATCTCCGTGTAAACTAAAACATTTTGGCAATCTAGATTACGCAAAAACTTGTTATTATTACGGAATAAAATTGCTGAACGCGATGTAAATGATTAATTTAGAGACTGCGATCGCACTCAGCAATTTTTTTGCGATCGCTCACTGATAACTTGTATATTTAACTTTTTAACTTTGACAATTTCAAAATTTTTACTCATACATATCAGAGTATTTCTGAAATTGCAAATTCATCATTTATAGTAGAAATTTGTGTTTGAATATTTGGCTCGATAGTTTTCACTTGCAGTTGTTCTAGATTGTTAGCATCAGCCAATTCATCTTTTACATACTCCCTTTCGCGGATTTGTCGAACAATACTTTCTAACAGCCAAAGTTGTTCTTCCATAGACAAGGCAAGGATGGAGCGCTCAAGTTCTAGTAAATTCGGTGAGATCATTTGACTTGTAATTCCTAATAAGGTGTATTTTTCAAAGATATTATATTCAGTCTATCTGGTTAACCTAGAGCATCGTCAATTGCCGATCATTTTCCCCACGCCTATCATTTCATAAATCATCAGAGATTGCTATAAATAACTAGAAAGCCGTTTTATTACTTTTTAATTAAGTATTACTGCTGAAACAAAATGTACGCTAAACTGACTACATGAATTACGAAACAGCTAGGAAACTCCTCATAGATCAGACAATCACAACCGAGGAAAACCCAGATGCGCTGTTAACGCGTATGAAACAGGGCAAGCCGCCGATACCCGGTCAGATCACTTCGATTTTGTTGGCATTGAAAGTGGTGTTTGAAGCCCTCAAAGATGCAAAGAGCCTAGATCGAGAACTGGCTTTAGCCCTTTATCAGTTAAGCATTAAGGCGCAACAGCTATTTGGTGCAGGGCGTAAAGCCGGAGTTGATTGGCCACCACTACTCAAAGAAGATTTACTACGAATTTCCTTAGCAGCTGAAAGTATCTTTTCGGGTATATGGCAAACCTTAGCTCAGATGGAGTTGGGGAAGAGATGAGGGAGCAGGGGAGCAGAGGAGCAGAGAGGGCAAGGAAAATAATTGCTTACTTCACTTCTAACTCAGCACTCAGCACTCAGCACTCAGATGCCCATTAACGAATTTGCAGTTCATTTTCTAACTTGTCTAGGTCAGTTTTGAGCAAAACTGTCATTTGACCGGTAAAAGCTTTGCCATTCTTGGGTTGGGCAACTTCCACCCAATATACATAGCGATCGCCTACTCGTAATTCTCCCTTTAAGGCTTCCCGAATCGGAGTTTTAGCCAGACGCGCCGAATTAACTACCTTCTGGTTGGGATATTGATACACGACTTGGGCGCGATCGTAGTCTTGATAAATCTCCAAACCATAAATCACCCGCAAGGATTCTTGGAGACGCGTAAATGTCATGCCGTTAATAGCATCATACATAGTAATGCGTTCAGTCCGAATTGTGCCACGGTCTTTAGAAAACTCCACCCTACCAGGAGGCAATACCGACGCTTGAAAAGTAAATCGTTGGGCAGCAGTATCAGTCTTTTGCACAAATAATTGTTCCCCTCTCCTGGGGCGGAGTGTCGGATGTGCTTTAATCCAAGTGCCTACCTCTTCTGTACTTTGTCCTGGTAAAGCATTGGCTTGGGAATCAAAAAGCGTTCCTACACAGAGCCAGGGCACTAGAGAGAAAGGTAAAATTAAATAGTTAAGTAGAGATTTTTTGAGCATTTTGCTGTTCAGGATTTTTATAGAAATTTCCCCATTAGGGATTAACCATAGTCTTCCCGTTTTTCAGCAAAATTACTTCAATGGGTTGTTGCGATCGCGCATCGAAGCCTTTATTGATCGCTCTAACTAGAAGAGTTAGCTGAGGTGCTGTTGGATTTCAACAGTTAAAGTGATTTAGTAAATTATTTAGCAGACATCTCCCTAACTCAACCTAATCAGGAAGATTACAGCAGTTTTTATGTATTTGAACCACACCTGTCGTAGGGGCGCAAGGTCTTGCACCCCTACCGCGTGGTCTATTTCTATACAATTGTCTCTATTCTTATGTCAGTTTCATCCAACTTTTAATAATTAACTACTTATTATATTTTTATAAATAACTTGGCTAAATTTACGTAAACCCAAGATTTGCGCTCTCCTGCAAATTTTACTTAAAAATTTCTGAAAGGTATGTATATTAACAGTCTCCAGACCATCTTGCAGGTTTTTACTTGTCTCTCGGCTCAATACCTACTAAGCACTTCTCAAAGCCACAATGGGGTCGAGTTTAGCAGCTCGACGTGCAGGAACAACGCCAAAGAATAAACCAATAGCCCCAGAGACACCAACAGCCATAGTAATCGCTACAGGAGAAAGACTCGCTTCCAAAGGAGTCAAGACTCCCACTAATAGGATGCCACTGACACCAACCGCAGTCCCAACTAAGCCGCCAGCCGCAGAAACAATCACTGCCTCAATGATGAACTGTAGCAAAATATCTTGCTCAGTTGCCCCGATCGCTTTTCGCAATCCGATTTCTTGGGTGCGTTCGGTGACGGAGACTAGCATAATATTCATGATGCCAATGCCGCCGACGAACAGGGATATACCTGCGATCGCAGCTAGCATAATTGTCAATGCACCTGTAATTTGACCGACAGTTTGCAAAGCATCTTTCTGGGTGCGAAGAGTAAAGTCATCTTCACCATTAATTTTGTGCCGTAAACGCAGCAAATTAGTAATTTGAAATTCTGCTGCATCCACACTTTCGGAATCACGAGCGGCAGCAACGAGATAATCTAAGGCGATACCATAAGGAGAATTCTTGCCCACAAGTCGGTTCGCTGATGTGGTGATTGGTATTAAGGCAGCATCATCATAATCTGCTCCCACGCTGGAACCTTTGGCTGTTAACGTTCCAATCACTTGAAAGCTGGTATTTCCAACTCGCAATTGCTGTCCTACAGGATTACTATTACCGAATAGTTTTTCTGCCAAGTCTCCACCCAGCACTACCACTTGGTTGCTTCGCTTGATGTCTACCTCAGAGAAAAACCTGCCTTTAGCAGTTTCAAAATCCCGCACAGATAGAAAACTGGGAGTTGTGCCAATGATGTTGACATCGGTGTTTCTGTTGCGGTATGTAACTACCTGTCTTCTGTTTAACTCTGGTGCAACTCCTACTACTGTTGGGACTTGAGAAGCGATCGCTTCAGCATCTTGCAACACTAGAGTTTTTGGCACTTCAAAGGATATCCGTTGAGTTTCTTGATTACCTGGCAGTACAAATAGCACATTTGGCCCTAATGACTGCAACTGTTTATTAACGTATTTTTGCCCACCTTCACCAATGCCAATCATGGCAATCACTGAGGCATTGCCAATAACTATACCCAACATCGTGAGAGCGCTACGCAGCTTATTTGATAGCAGGGTTTTCCCCGCCATATTCATGCTTTCGAGGAAATTCATATCTTAAATTACGAATTACGAATTATTTTGTTCTTTGGCCTTTTCAATTTTGTAGTCTTTGGGTGGGTTAACAAAAATGCGATCGCCTTCTTTAACTCCCCCTAAAATCTGAGTTTGGTTTTGGATTTGTGCCCCAACTGTAACTTCGCGGAACTGGGGTTTATTCTTTGCATCTGGTACGAGTACGCCAGTTTTACCCTTTTCGGTGACGATTGACACCGTTGGTAACACCAAGGCATTATTAACGCGATCGCCTAAAAAAGTCAGATCCACATTTAAGCCAGAACGCAGTTTATCTATGCCAGTATCGATAGCAACCCGCACCTGAAAGGATGTCACACCTTGTTCCACCACTGCTTCTGGAGCAATCAGACGCACATGACCTTTAAAAACTCGATCGGGATAGGCATCGGCGACAATTTCCACCTGCTGTCCCTGTTTTATTCTGCCAAGATCGGCTTCGGGAACTTGAGCTAAAATTTCTAAACCCCTTGCTACAGCGACAATTGAACTAGAAGTTGCCGACGCACTAGTAGAAGCAGAGGTAGTGGGTGTGACAAACGCACCTGGTTCGGCATACTTTTGGGTGACAATTCCCGACAAAGGAGCGCGAATAATAGTATCTTCTAACTGCACTTGTACACCCTTTAACTGAGCCTCAGCGGATGCAACAGCCGCTTGACGCTGGACAATTTCTTCAGAACGGGTGCCATCTTCTAACAGTACCAATGCTGCCCGTGCTTCGTTAACAGCGGCTTGGCGTTGCTCAATTTCTTCACTCCGAGTCCCACTTTGGACTAACGACAATCGTTTTTTCGCTTCTTCTAAATTGGCTCTAGCACTTTTGTCGTCGCTGATGGCTTGATCGAGTAATTGTTTTTTCTCTGCTCCTTCTTTATATAGATATTGGTAACGATTAACTTGTTCGCTGGTGTAATTCACCCTTGCTTGAGCCGCATCCACTTGAGATTGAGCTTGAGCAATTTCTTGGGGACGATTACCAGCCTTAGCCGCAGCTAATTGGGCTTGAGCTTGGGCTAATCGGGCCCTCGCTTGAGCGATTTCTTGAGGACGACTACCAGCAAGAGCTTGGGCTAGCTGTGCTTGACTTTGGGCTAAGTTAGCACGGTACTGGCTCCTTTGAGCCTCAATACCGGCACTATCCATGCGGGCGAGAATTTGCCCTTGTTGAATGCGATCGCCTTGTTCCACGTATAATTGCGACAGCACTCCGGGATTCTTTGGACTAATATTTACGCTCTGAACTGGCACGACTTTGCCACTAGCTGTAATCCGCAACGTGACGTTTTGGGCTGCAACTGGCACAGTTAGTTGAGCAATATCTTCTTTGTTTGTCCCTTGATTTACCAAGGTGTAAGTTGTTATAGTACCCACAACCAAAGCACTCCCCGCCATTAGCCCTATCAGCCAGCGCAATGGATACTTAACTTTGCCAATAACTGGAATTTCTATGTGCGTAGCCATATTATAGAAACCTGTAAATCTTGCTGTATAAGAATATTTTTTAGTTAGAGGACAAGCGGAGAGTACGGAGTTGTTAAAGCTTTGGGATTAAATTTGTATAAGTTAACTAACAATTAGACGCCTAATAAACTTCACAGTTGCTTAATCTTCCTTAATACTAGGCATTCGTATTTCTGTATGTCTTCACCTGAAAGGGTGACTTTAGCCACAGTATATTCGTGCAATCTTGAACCATTCGTGAGAAACAAGATCCCCGACTTTTTTGAGAAGTTGGGAATCTACGGCTGGCAATTCTCACAAATCAGATAGGATTGCTATAGTGTGATCGCGCTTTAGTTGCTCTGTATCCTTTTCTTTTTCCCTGCTCCCCATTCTCTACCGCAAAGCAGTTTGTAATTATTGCTGAAATTGGGTTGACAACCAAGCACCAACTTGACTTTGATTTATTTGACGAGTTTGCCGTAATGCATCGTTTAATAAAGAAATAGCTAATCTTGGTAATACCTGAGATTCTGTAATCCGCCTACTACCTTGGTTTTCAATAGCAAAAGCCATAACTTGGACATTCTGGACATTTAAAATCCAGTATTCTTTCACTCCTAAATCTTCGTATAAAAGTCGTTTTTCACCTTGATCGTCAGCAAGTGAGGTATTAGCCACTTCAATAACTAAATCTGGTGGTGGATAGATATCTAGGTTGATGATAGAAGTGCCGTAAGGAATAACACCAGCATTTTCACCAATATAATAAGACACATCAGGTTGAGCTTCCTTAAAGCCTGTTTTCCGATATGTACAATTATCCTTGCCATTTAGAGCAATGCCTTTAATGCTCGCAAACAAGTTAACAGCAAAGATAATAATTGTATGGTCGCTGGCATGGTCATTCCCGATTGGCGGCATTTCAATCCTCATCTGTCCATTGTGGTAGTAGCCCTTGGCTTTTTCGTAGTCAGGATTTTCAATTATTTGGATATATTCATCCCAAGTTGCTGTTATCCAGCTATCGGTTGCTAGTTGAGTCTGTAATTCGCTCATAATATTGCGAAAGAGGAACTTTAACAACGATCATACAAGTTTCATTTTCCAGCACTAAGCTGACACCAAAGCTTTAACTGCATCCTTGCTAACAATTTTCGTAGGGTGTGTTACGCGGGAGGCTAACGCACCGATGGTCTACTTTTACAAAACCAGTCTTTAAGGCGGATTCATCCAGTTCAGAGGTGGATGAACGGAGTTCTGAGGTGGATTCATCCAGTTCAAAGGTGGATGAACGAGTATCTGAGGTGGATTCATCCAGTTCAAAGGTGGATGAACGAGTATCTGAGGTGGATTCATCCAGTTCAAAGGTGGATGAACGGAGTTCTGAGGTGGATT
>NZ_JAVRCI010000020.1:0-81859 GCF_034530835.1 Nostoc sp. DedQUE12b
GTAGCGACTTCCGTCTTCCCTGTAGCGACTTCCGGCTTCCCTGTAGCGACTTCCGGCTTCCCTGTAGCGACTTCCGGCTTCCCTGTAGCGACTACCGTCTTCCCTGTAGTGACTACCGCCTTCCCTGTAGCAGCTTCCGGCTCGATCGCCTATGCAATATCTTGAGGTGTAGCGTCTGTTACTAACATCGTTATTTTTTGATCGGGTTGGGGAACTCTATAAATACGTTTCAGTAATTGCCCAACGCTAAATGTGGGCTGCTCTGAACCGTGTTGTAACGATATCTGGAGTTTTGAGGATCGGCTGATGGATAAATCAATTATTCAGTTGGTTGACGAGTTACCGACTGACAATATTACTGTCAAAGTTTTAAATGCTCTTGATTATGTAGCACCAGGTGAATGGAGCAATTTGACGGGGTTTGACAATAATATCCGCGCCATTACAGGAGTTACCGATGCTAAGGTAATTCAAAAAATCCGCGATCGCGCTGCTAGTTTATACATAGATCCTCAACAAGGCTACCAGTTTGCAATCAAACTTTATCAAACAATTGATAAGGCAGACACAGCGATGGCAGCTGCGGCTTTAGCGAATAAAGTTAGTGAAAAAATCGGCTTTCTCTCTTTTTTAGGCAAAATTACTCCCAAAGCTGATGTCACTCAATCCATTGACTTGGTATTGAAGATTGCTGTCGAAATCATTGCCTTTTGCAAACTAAACGGTATTCCTCAACCTAATCCCCAAGAGTTTGCTAATTCCCTGACTAACAACTATCAAAATGCATCCCTAATGCGGATGGTAGCTTTAGTTTGTCTAGATGGAATTCTGCCCTTGGGCCCTGACTTTCTCAGCAAAATTCAGGGAGTTATTAATGGTACTGATGCTAGTGCAATAACTCAAAATCCGGTTTTCTTAGCGGTTAATAACTTTCTTCCAGGCAGTAATCCTTCTGATAAAGTTGGTTTTATCAGTCAGAGTTTTAACTCCGTGCAAGGCTGGATGAATAATTTAGTATCCAAGACGGGCATAACCCCACAATCAATTTCTAGTAATTTGGGTAATTTTATTCAGATTGCTGATGATAATTTAGATTTAGTTGCAGCATTTTTAGACCAAACTACCAATTACTACGAGCATACAGGAATTCAAACTGTCGCTCGCAGTTTGATTTTGCAAGCATACACTCTAGTAAAAGAGGAAATCAAACAAGAAGAACAAAAACCAATTCAAGATGTCTCATCTGCCGTTAAATCAGATCGGAATCAGTATGAAGTAAGCAAAACAGTAGAAGTCTGGGATAATGATGAGGAGGATTGGTATCAGGGAACCATTGAGAAAATCCAAGATGACCAGTTCTTTATTCATTACCTTGGATACGGTTCATCTTATGACGAGTGGGTAGGCGAAGATGACATTCGGACTCGCGATCTTCGCTCCACTGATGAAAATGGATATGCAGTAGGTCAAAAGGTAAAATGTTGGGATGATGACCAAGAGGCTTGGTATTCCGCAACGATTGAGCAAATCCAAGGCCAGCAATACTATCTTCACTACGTTGGTTATGACTCATCTTATGACGAGTGGGTTGATAGCGATGAGATTTCTTAACTGTTGAATTAGCACGGGATTGACGAGAATTGCAACCCGCAGCTCCCCGACTTTTCAAATAAGTCGAGGAGCTTGTTTTTCACGGATGGATTCAGGATTGCTTTAGTACTTCTAAAAATTCATAATTGACATCTCGTTAATCAATTACGAATTACGTTAGCGTAGCGGTAGCGAGTCCGCGAGCGTCATTACGAATTACGAATTACAAATTATCTTGATACTTGCGCTACGATATCCCCTATTGCTTTCGTGCAATGTACGTGAGGAGTAGTAGAGATGAAACAGATGATAGAAGAATTAAATACACAGGATACCCGGAATCTAGAGGCGATCGCTAACCAATTCGCCCAACAGGGAAAGGTTACAGGCGTTAAAGCATTTGGCAGTGGTAATATAAATGACACCTTTTTAGCAACTCTCGATTCCTCAAAGGAACAATATTTTGTCCTGCAACGCATTAACACACAGGTGTTTCGTCAGCCACAACTGATTATGCAGAATATGCGTACCTTAACTGAACACGTTCAAAAAAGGTTGCAGGATACACCCCTGAATCGTCGCTGGGAAGTGCCACGCGTACTGTTGACCAAAAACGCTCAAGACCACTGGAAGGATGCAGATGGCTCATTTTGGCGGGCAATCAGCTTTATTCAAGGCTCCCAGTCTTTTGATAGTATGCGCGATCGCTCCCACGCGAAAGAAATTGGTTATGCCTTGGGGATGTTCCACAATCTAATCAGCGATTTGCCAGCAGAAAAACTAGCTGACACCCTCGAAGGGTTTCATATTACACCGTTTTATCTCCAGCATTACGAGGAAGTTTTGCCGAAAACTAGTGTGCGTCAATCTTCGGAAGTTAATTATTGCTTACAGTTTGTTAGCGATCGCCAAACCTTTGCACATATCCTAGAAAATGCCAAAGCTGAAGGCAAGTTACCTCTACGTCTGATGCACGGCGATCCCAAAATCAATAACGTGATGTTTGACATTGTTACCCAGCAAGCCGTCAGCGTCATCGACCTAGACACAGTGAAACCCGGTCTGGTACATTACGATATTGGCGATTGCCTGCGATCGGGTTGCAATCCTGCTGGCGAAGAAACCGAGAATTGGGAAAGTATTTATTTCGATACCGATCTGTGTCAAGAAATCCTCCACGGTTATCTTGCTGTGGCTAAGGCATTTCTGACTGAAAATGATTATGCATACATATATGATGCGATTCGTCTAATTACTTTTGAACTAGGACTGAGATTTTTTGCTGATTATTTAGCAGGGAATGTCTACTTCAAAGTTAAGCACCCAGAACATAACTTAGCAAGAGCGATCGTCCAGTTTAAGCTGACCGAAAGTATTGAATCTCAAGAAACGCAGATTCGCCAAATTATCCAAGATATGAAATGAGCAAGCAGACATTTTCCCTGCAATCCTTCCCTTCCACCGAGTCTTTTCCTGATTTTAAAATTACAGGTAATATCTCCCGAAATGCTAATCAACTTGTCATCTCCTACAACCTTGAAGGCGATTTAAAAGAAATTGCAATTTCCCCACCATCAAATGCACCATCACGCAAGCATGAATTGTGGGAAGACACTTGCTTGGAATTCTTCCTTGGCATCAAAGATTCTCAACGTTATTGGGAATTCAACCTCTCCCCCGCTGGACACTGGAATGTCTATCGCTTTGATGATTATCGTCAAGGGATGCAAGAGGAAACTGCCTTTGAAAAGCTACCATTTAGTATTCAGAATCAAACCGATGCTTTGGTACTTGCGTTAGATGTCGATTTGGATAAAATCGTCTCGGTAAACCAAGCCATCGAAATTGGCATTACTACCGTTATCAAACACAGAGATGGTGAGGTGACTTACTGGGCGTTAACTCATCGAGGCGCGGAGGCTGACTTTCATCTCCGAGACAGTTTTATCGTTGAGTTGTGAAATGTGGTTACTGTTACCAATATGCCAAAACGAGAAGGCAGCAACAAGTCACCCATTTGGATGAAAGGCAATTCAACCGTTTGGGTGAGTCAATTGTATGAGGTTAATTTCTATAAATAAGAGGAATCTATTAGTAGAAACTATTAATTCCACTTCACTCTACTTAAGGAGTACCTGATGAAATTAACAACATTGATAAATTCTACAGTTATCATTGCCTCTCTTGCCTTCACATCTGGCATTGCTAGCGCTCAAACAACCAAATCGATAAACACAGCAGTTAATCTTGATGCATTAGGCAGTAATTCTACCAATGTCAGCTACATTCAGCCGTTTAATCTTGTTAATCTTGCTTACCAAGGTGGTTTAAAACAGCAAGGAGTTCCTAGCGGGGGAAGTTTGATTTCTAAAGGTCAACGCGGAAATATTACTGCGAAAGATTTAGTTAAAGCTGCGATCAATGCTAAAAAATTACCAGCACAAGTTTTAAACAATCAAGATTACATCAGTGCTGTTAATTTACAATTGGGGATATTAACCGGAGTAAATTATCCTGGATAAGTACAGCTTTGCCTATGGCTATTTGTAAATTTCTAATTGGATGAAATACAAGTTAACTTTTTCTTTGAACCCTTACGCGCGAGCCAAAATAACCCCTGTACATCTAAGGTACGGGGGTTTTAGATTAAGTTTTTTTATTAGACCGGAGACAATACTTGTCGGGTTTTGGGGAAAAGGGGAAGGTGGGGCCCCCTCTGGGGATAAGGGGCGGGGGGAAGGGGAAAGAAAAAACCTTTACCCTTTAACCTTTACCCTTTAACCCTTTCCCCAAGGCTTTGGGTTTGACGAACTTGAGGGTCATGCGATCGCTCTCTCCAATAGTGAGGAAGCGTTGCCTGTCCTGTTGACCTTGGCTCAAAGTTGGAGGTAGTGTCCAAACTCCGCCCGGATAGTCCTTGGTATCTTTTGGGTTGGCGTTAATCTCTGATTTGCCCACCAATTTGAAACCAGCCTTCTTTACAGCAGCAATTACCCCATCTTCAGACATATAGCCAGTTTTGATACTCTCTTGTAAAGAAATCCCCCCAAGGGCGCGGTGTTCTTCCACCCCTAAGATGCCCCCTGGCTTAAGTGCTTTATAAGCCGCAGCGTAAACCTGCTCGGCATAGCCAGCTTTCACCCAGTTGTGAATATTGCGGAAAGTAACAACCATATCCACAGAGTTTTCTGGGGCTAAGGTAAGTTCATTTGGAGGATTGATTTGGGCTACTTCGACTTTACCAAAAACCTCTGGATTAGCTGCCAGTTTCTCTTGCAAAGCCAAAGCTGGTTTACTTGTGCTAGAACCCAAGTTAGTAACTATGAGTTGTCCTTTGGGTGCTAGAAATGGGGCTAATATCTCAGTATACCAGCCGCTTCCTGGCCACAATTCAACCACCGTCATATTTGGGCACAGCCCGAAGAATTCGAGAGTCTGGGCTGGGTGGCGGTACTTGTCTCGAAGGCGATTCTGCTCTGAACGATGACTACTAGTTAGTATGGTTTGGAGTGTGGTTGTGCCGTTGAATGTCGCTTTTTCGCTCTCGTTGGCTAAAACACTGGGAGATATCACAGATGCCAATACGAGAAAAGCTAAAGTTAGGGCTTTCAGTAAACCTTGGCGGGGGATAAAATTTTGTAAAAATTTCATAGCTGTTGTTTTTATTTTCCCTATCAGCATAAGGGTTAGTAGTGTAGCGATCGCACATCAACTCACTACAACCACAAATCAACTCTATCGATTGACACTAGTAGTCTGCCAACCCAAAAATGCTATGTGGAGGTTGGGTAAAGGGTAAGGGATAAAAAACATGAGTCCCTTTCACCCTTCCCCTTTACCCCGACAAATGCCAAGAAGTCTAACGAATCTGATTAAAAACTTTTAGGCTTATTTTTTCCCTACCTTGCCAAGTGCAGATGTACGCGGAAAATTTCTTGAATTACCTCTTGTACAGCTTCTTTACTCAAGCTGCCATCTACCCGAACAATTCGTGAGGGATGGGATGCTGCCAAATGTGCGTATCCTTGTTGAACGCGCCGATGAAAAGCGATTGTCTCTTGTTCAATGCGGTCTAGTCCTACTTTATCTGAGAGTTTGCGGGACAGTCCGACTTCGACATCGACATCTAGCCAAATAGTTAGGTCGCTTTCTAAACCACCAGTAGCAATATTATTAAGCTGATTGATTAAACTCATGTTCAGACCGCGACCATATCCTTGGTAGGCAATGGTAGAGTCAGTGTAGCGATCGCATAAAATATATTTACCGGCGGCGAGATTTGGTTTGAGTTCTTGTTCAACGTGTTGCGATCGGTCAGCAGCATACAACAAGAGTTCTGTCACTTCTGCAACTGGCTTATCCTCTGCCTTTTCTAGTAACAAGCGGCGAAGATGTACACCTAACTCTGTTCCCCCTGGTTCACGAGTTACCAACACAGAAACGCCCAGACTTTCCAACCACTCAGAACAAAGCTGCATTTGGCTGGTTTTGCCACAGCCTTCCACCCCTTCAAATACAATTAATTTCCCACCCATACTTTTTTGTGCGCTGCTATAAACTGATTCGATGACGTTTCATCAGATCAAGAATAGCGCGAAGTGTAAAATTAACCTGCAATTGCGTAGGCGTAGCCCATCGTAGCTTGGTGGAAAGGCTGTTGTCAATGAAACCGGAAGCCCACACTTACTCCGTCAGGAAAAGTGTGGGTAGTTCACTTACCTGAAAATTACTATCACTCAGACGGTATAATATCTCGCCAGCCTTTGGCACAAGCAATATACCTTCATCCTCTCGGTTAGCCCATTCACTAGGTCGAATAGTCGCCGGATCGCGATAGTTCAAGTTATGAGCAGCACAGCGTTCAGCAGAAATGCCAGTAGCTAAAGTAACCCGAATTCGTGCTTGTTCTTCTTTTATCGGATCAAAAGTACCCATCCCTTTTAAGTGAGTACTATGGGCTAGCACTCCAGCAGGATACTCTTGGAATTTATGCCACTGTTTAAGAAAGTAATCCCGCACATGATAGCCAATTTCGGATAAGATTTCGCCGTGTGTATAGCTAAACTCAGTAATATGAGGAGCATATATAATTACTTCGCCTCCATCGGCTACTACTGGCTCTAACTTGTACATTCCTTTTGCTGCTGTCCAAATGTCATCATACATTTGGGGCATGACTGAAAGCACTTGTTTAAAAGGTCGCTCTACATATTTAATATGCAGTTTAGCTGATAGTTTTGCAGCAGCTTCCCAGGCTGCTTCTGGTTCATCTATATAAAGTCCAGCTAGCTGATTTGTTTTCGGTGCGACCACCATCGCCAAACAAACTTTTGGGGTAGAAATCAGGCTAGCGGCTTGGTTAATCAAACGCCGAACTGGTGTAATTCCCAGTGTACCAATAATTTCGTAACAGGTGATTAAAGCACCTAACCAGTGTGAGATATTAATTACTTCTTGACCACCAATCCCAGGAAAAAAATATTTATTTCCACCAGAGAAACCGACAACTTCATGAGGAAAAACTGGCCCACAAATCGCGATTAAATCGTATTCTGTGACCAGCTTATTAATACGCACATCAACCGACTGATGTAGCATACCACCGCTAATTTCTGCTATTTCGTCTGCCGAAATTACTCCACAAGAAATAAAAGTCTCTGGCTCATTCCAAAGGTGGTTAAAAATGCGAATTTTTTTAAAAGTTGTCTCTCGCTCCTCCGGTGTCACTCCTACCAAGCGATTGATTTGTTTTTCACTCATCGGATTATGTGTACCCAAAGCGATCAAAAAATCCAGAGCCGCTACTCTTTGACTCAATTCCTGATGAAGCAATCGAAACATTTGCGGGATGGGAGCAGTACGGGTACTGTCTGGAATTAACACTAAGATGCGCTGTCCATCAAACTTCGGGTCTGCTAAAGCTTGATGAACTAGCCCGGAAACTTGCTCATCTGAAAGTGTCCCATTATTTACAGCCAGTGAATACATGACATTATTAAACTCCACTGTAGATACTAAATCCACCATCTACCGGCACAACTACCCCGTTAACAAAACTAGAACCAGAACTGCATAACCAGATTAAGGTACTGAGTAATTCATCTGGTTTTCCGAAACGTCCGGCGGGGGTATGGTCAATAATTTTTTGCCCGCGTTCAGTCAAACTGCCATCTGCATTTAGAAGTAAATCTCGATTTTGTTCCCCAATAAAAAAACCTGGTGCGATCGCATTTACTCGCATTCCATCACCATATTTTTGGGCGAGTTCTACGGCTAGCCAACGAGTAAAGTTATCTAGCCCCGCTTTCGCAGCTGAGTAACCAACCACGCGGCTAATCGCTCGGATAGCAGACATAGAAGAAATATTCACAATGCAACCGTGGGGTTGGCTTCTTTCCACCATTGCTTGACCAAAAACCTGACAAGGTAGGAGAGTGCCAACTAAGTTGAGGCTAACCACTTCCTCAAAAGCTGTATGTGGCATCTCAAAAATATTCCCATCAGCAGTAATTGTGGCAGCCGGAATATTACCGCCAGCCATATTTACCAAGATATCTATCTCATCCCAACGCTGTATAATAACATCCCTAGCGATTTCTAATTGGGAGCGATCGCTAACATCTGCTACCACAGCCATACTTTCTCCACCGTCAGCAGTAATCTCAGCCACCACCGCCCCCGCCCTGACTTCATTGCGACCCAAAACCACCACTCGCGCTCCAGCCAAAGCCAAACCCTTTGCCATAGCCCCACCAAGCACACCAGAACCACCCGTAACTACTGCAACCCGCTCCGTCAAGCTAAAAAGTTTACTTAAAATCAACTCCGACATCACCCATTCCCCCAGTACAATTCTCTGCGTACCTCTGCGCTTCCCTTTGCGTCCCTACCCTATGGGAAGGCGAAGCGCCTATGCGTTTCAATTCCCCTCAAACTTATAAGCAACCTTAGCAAGGTCATAAGCCAAAGCACGAGCCATACCATACCCTTCCTCCTCCTCAACCAATCCCCGCGCAACCAATCCAGCCAACCAATTACAAGCTACCCGCCGCCAGACATGATGACGAGCCGGAATCGAAACAAAAGCCCGTGTATCATCATTAAACCCGGCAGTATTATAAATTCCCGCAGTTTCCATTACCTGATTGAAATAACGCTCCATACCATTTACGCTGTCGTGAAACCACCAAGGCGGCCCGAGCAATACACTGGGATAATGACCAGCTAACGGAGCCATCTCGCGGCTATAAGTGCTTTCATCCATGCCAAAAATGATTAAATGGAAGCGGCGATCGTTACCGTAAGCTGATAACAACGGGCGTAGATTTTCAGTCCATTCAATTTTTACAGGAATATCAGCACCTTTATCAGCTCCAAATTTCTCAAATAAAGCCGGATTATGGTTACGCATTACACCACAATGCATTTGCATCACCAACCCATCTTCTACACTCATCCGCGCCATTTCCATGAAGATATGACCGGTAAAATTTTCGACATCACCTGGATTCAGCTTGTTGGCTAATGCTCTCGCAAAGATAGCTTCAGCTTCTTGCTCAGAAAGGCGTGTGGTATAAGGTGTAGCTGCACCTTGATCGGTAGCTGTCGCGCCCATTTTTTTAAAGAAAGCTCGACGTTCTTCTAAAGCTTGCACAAAATTGGCGTAAGTATTAATTTCTCTACCGATAGTGCTTTCCAACTTGCTAAGATTTTCGCGCCAACCAGGAGCATCCAGATTAACTACTGCATCTGGGCGAAAAGTTGGTCTAATTTGAGTAAAACCTTCTTCGTGGAGCGATCGCTGATTCTCTAGGTTATCACTGGCAGCATCGGTAGTACAAAGCACTTCGATGTTAAAGCGTTTGAATAAAGCACGAGGCGAAAATTCTGGTGAGGCTAATAAATCTTCCAGATAATCATAGATACGTCCGGCGTTGCGAGAGTTTAAAGGTTCATCCACCCCAAAGACGTTAGTTAGTTCCTCTTTCAACCATAACCCTGACGGAGTACCTTGGAATAGATAAAAATGGTCGGCGAACAATTGCCAGATTTTACGGTGGTCGGTTTCTGCTGGCGAACCATCATTGCTTGGTATCCCCAAAGATTGCAGAGATACACCCCGACTATAGAGCATCCGCAAAAGGTAGTGGTCAGGGATAATCAGTAATTCCGTGGGCGAACCAAAACGGGCTGCCGGATTAGCTAACAAAACTGGATCTACGTGTCCGTGTGGGCAAACTAAAGGTAACGCAGATATGCTATCAAAAAATTGATGAGCCAATCGTCTTTGAACTGGTTCAGGAGAAAAGCAGCGATCAGGAGATAAACTCAGTTTTTTAGTTAACATAATTTTTGTATAAATTGTTTTGAGTTTTAAATTGTTAATAATGCTGCACTACTACCACGCTGTACTAGAAAAGGAGATAAAACGCGGTTTTCCACAGTTTTTTCTTCTATTAAATCGAGTAACATTTGCATGGCATAACCACCAATTTCTAACATGGGCTGACTAATTGTGGTCAGCGCCGGCGTAACGTAACCGCCCAAAGCAATACCATCAAATCCGACAAGGCTTAAATTTCGTGGTACTAAAATACCTAATTCTTGGCAAGCTAACAAAGCACCAACCGCCACCATATCGTTGTAACAAAATATGGCTGTAACTTCCGCAGCCAATAGTTTAGACAGCATATTTTGTCCGGTGTTCACGTCACTGGTTCTGGTATTATATTCGTCACTAATTGAAACCCAATCAGTATTTTGTGGGATACCAGCTTCTGCAAGGGCCATTTGATATCCTTCTAGGCGCTGCTGGTTCGACCGACTGCGATCGCCTACACCCAAATAACCAATAGCGGTGTGTCCTAAACTAATTAGATGCTCTGTCGCTAATTTAGCACCTAAGCGATCGTCTATTGCAACTGAATAAAATATTTCTGATTGGTCTTCAGTCTGACTATTAATTAGAACTGTTGGTACAGCAATTTGTGTGAGTTGTTTAGTATGCTGTTTACTAATTCGCGAGTCAGCTATTAAGATCCCGTCCACCCTACGGCGATGAAAAGTATCAATAGCTGCCATTTCCTGATCAAAATCTCGGTGTGAAGCACTCAATAAAACACTCAAACCCGCTGGTCTGGCTATCTTCTCGATTCCCTCTACCACCTCACCATAAAAGGGATCTGAAATTGAAGTTACTACTACACCAATAGTATTAGTACATTTATTTTGCAAGCTTTGAGCAATAGCATTTGGCACATAACTCATCTCCTGTGCCAGTCGCTTAATTTCTTCTCGCACTTTCGGGCTAATGAGAGCATTATCTCGCAAAGCGCGTGAAACTGTAGAATGAGAAACCCCTGCTCTACGGGCAATATCTTCAATTGAAATTCTTCGTTTATTCATTATTTTATCTTAGCTTTCAAATATTGCACACGTGTGCATTTGTATGTATTATAGAAAATAATCGTAACTTGTCAAGAGAATTTAATACAACTCACATTTCGCATGGCAAGGAGTTAAAAGTCCTCATTTTCGCCTCCGTTCATGATTGCAACTACAAGTTACGAATTACAAATTCCGAATTAGTGGAACTTTTATTAAGAAAAAAATGATTATTATCGTCATGGGTGTATCTGGTTCTGGAAAAACCACCATCGGAAAACTGCTAGCAGACTCCTTAGAATGGGAATTTAGCGACGCTGATACTTTCCACTCGCCAGAGAATGTTGAGAAAATGCGGCGCGGTATCCCTCTGAGTGAAGATGACAGAATGCCTTGGTTACAAGATTTGCAAACAGCCATCAAGCATTGGCTACAAGAAAATAAAAATGTGGTACTGGCGTGTTCGGCTTTAAAAAATAGCTATCGGCAATTTTTGGTAGTGAATAGCGAACGCATCAAGCTAGTTTACCTCAAAGGGTCTTACGAGTTGATTCAAATGCGCTTACAAGAGCGTAGCAATCATTACATGAGTGAAAAACTGCTCGACAGCCAGTTTTATACCCTTGAAGAACCAGTAGATACTCTATCTATGGATGTTGCACAGCCACCCCAGATAATTGTCCAAAACATTAGAACTGCTCTAGAAATTTAGCTGAGTGATGACAACCGTAATATTAAGATTAATCACGTATCTAGGAAAACACGAACTTTTGGCAACTAAATCACATCAGATGTAAGTCTAAAGAAATATCAAAGCAAGCAGATAACTGTAATGGTAGGAGAAAAGTAGTGTTTCTAAGATTAGCGCAACAGCATCAACAATTCGTCCAAGACTTGGTAATGAACCTGCAAGCCTTGACAACTATACTTGAGCGGCGTGGCTATACTGCGTCTTGTTATACATGCGGCGAGCAAATGAGTGCTTCATTTATGGTTAGCCTGAAAGAAAAGCACCTGATTCGGTTTTTAGTGTCTGATTACGGAATTACTTGGATGGAATTATGGGACGATCGCGAACTAATGAAGTTGGAGGGTGCAGAAGCGATAAACCAGCTACAAGAGTTGGCTAATCTTGTTAAGTATTCCACGACTGTACAATTGAGAAATTGATACTAGGGTGATTGAGTCAGACAGAAAGATTCATAATTATAGCTCTTGCATACGTGTGTCACCTAAAAGATTAGCTTATATCTAGTAAATTCATGCACGGTTGTGCAAAAAAAACAAAAGCACTGTTTTCAATCTGAACTAAACACATTGGGTAAGACAGTGAGGAAAGTGGATTGTGCATAGGTATGCAAAGATGAAATGAAACTTAACACGCATTTTTGCACACGTGTGCAAAAATAAATCCAAGACAGGTTTTGCACACCTGTGCATAATAGAGTGCGAAAGTCCCATTTAACAAATACAATATCGACAAGTAGGAAGATATGTCTCAAACTCTAAATAATGCCATTCTTCAGGCTCAAAACAATCCCTTACATTCACTAGAAGAATGGGAAGAAGACTTACTTAATCGCTATCCCGATCCAGATAACATCGTTAAAGAAGGTAAAACCACCGAAGAGTACAGGAATTACGAAACCACTATCAGAGATACGGTGAAAGAGTTTTATCGGTTAAATCATATTAACCAAACATATAATTTTGTACTTCAAAAAGAAAAAGAATTTTTGAAGTTTGATAAAAAAGAAATGTCTGTTTGGGATGCGATCGAATTTTTGAATCAATTAGTCGATGATTCCGATCCTGATACAGACATGGATCAGTTACAGCATCTATTGCAAACATCAGAAGCTATTCGCGCCGATGGTCATCCTGGCTGGATGGTACTTACTGGCTTCTTTCACGATATGGGGAAAGTGCTTTGTCTGTTTGGTGAACCTCAATGGGCTACTGTAGGCGATACTTATCCTGTAGGTTGTGCATTTTCAGATAAAATTGTTTTTTCAGAATTCTTTAAAAAAAATCCTGATTATAATAACCCCGATTACAACACTAAATATGGCATTTACGAGCCTAACTGTGGATTGAATAATGTACATATGTCATGGGGGCATGATGAGTATTTTTATCAGATGATGAAAAACTATTTGCCCGAACCTGCATTGTATATGCTTCGCTATCACTCATTTTATCCTCAACATCGTGAAAATGCGTATGAACATTTGATGGATAAACATGATAAAGAAATGTTTAAATGGGTACGTTTATTCAATCCCTACGATTTGTATTCCAAAAACCCTATTCCTCCTGATTGGCAAAAATTAAAACCATACTATGAAGATTTGGTGGCTAAATATTTACCCACAACATTAAAATTTTAAACTGCTTGGAGAAGAATTCAGGAGCCAGAATTCAGAATCCTCTATTTCTAAGGGAATAGAGTCAGAACAAGAAATTACATCTGCAAAAAATAAAACAGATATGTAACTGTTCTTTATCCCTAATCAGGCTTAAAAAAATTACTTCTGTATGGTCTTCAAGTGATGGAGGAGCAATAACAAATAAATACGCTTGGCAAGCAGATTTGAGTTGATTTTTAAAATCTAACCAAAGGATGTTTACATTTATCAAAATCCAGCAGTCAAATCAAATTATTTGTCCACTATAAGAGGATCTTTTCTGAAGGAGATTGATTGAGAAATGTTAACGATTTTAACATTGACCTTAATATTGAATAAGCTAATTTATACGAGTATTTTTGAATGTAGACTTTAAGTTATATCGAGAGATTTAAAACCCTTTAAATTTGTAAAGTTCGATAAACAAAATTAATTTCTGTACTAGAGCGGGATAAAATGAAAAAAGTCGATGAACAAATAAAGATTTACAATTTTAATAAAACTAGTTTTTGGAAGTTTCACTTAAAAGCTATTTTCAGGCTATGCGCTACGAAATAATTTTACAAAAAAAATGCGATTGTTTCAAGTAGTGTAATGTTCATAATTGTGCTTGAAGAATAAACTGTTTTCTTTTGTGAAACTAATAGCAATAACTGCAATTAACCAAATTACCAAACTTTTGAAGTTTAAATTCCAGAAGCTAGTAGTAACGCTAGGTTAGGTCTAAGTTTTTCAGACCTACTTTATCTTGTGATAACGTTTATCAAATTTAAATCAGTTGTTAGAAATAGATGAATATGAAAAGAATTTCGCTCATAGTTGGCATATTAGGTTTCGCGGTTGTTGGTTGCACAAATGGCGCTCAAAATAGCAACACAGCTAGTAATAGTACTAACAAGGCTACTAATATAAGCGCAGAAAGTCTTAGTACGCCAAATAGAAAATTGCAAACAATTGGCGTAGCTTTGGGTGATTTAGGCAATCCCTTCTATAATGCAGTGCAGAAGGGGACTGAGACAGAAGCTCAAAAAATCGGAGGGAATATCAGAGTTAATGCAGTTTCTAGTGCCTTTGATCTGAACCAACAAAGCAACCAAATCGAAAATTTTACGGCTGCTAATACTGACTTAATTATCCTCAGCGCTGTTGATAAAAAAGGAGTTAAACCAGTTATCGATCAAGCAAGGCTTGCAGGTAGGGTTGTTATTGCATTAGATTCAGCCGTTGATGCAGATGTAGATGCAATGATTAGTTCCAACAATACCCAAGCTGGTGAGGTTGCTTGCCAATATATTGCCGATCGCCTCAAAGGTCAAGGTAGTGTAGTCATCCTCAACGGTACTCCGATGGACTCAATCAATCAGCGAGTGAGTGGCTGTGAGAAATCATTGTCTAAATATCCGAATATTAAACTCATCTCTAAAGAGCAAAACGCTGAAGGGACAAGGGATGGAGGACTGAGAGTCATGAGCGATTTGCTGACAACCTTTCCGAAAATTGATGCCGTTTTTGCCACTAACGACCAAAGCGGTGTCGGCGCAGATTTAGCAGCTAAACAAGCGAGACGTAAAGAATTTTTTATTGTTGGGGTTGATGGATCGCCCGATGCAACCAAAGCAATGGAAGATAAAGATGGTCTATTTGCTGCAACTGCTGCTCAAAATCCCGCAGGGATGGCTCAAAAAGCGGTTCAGATTGGCAACGATATCATCCAGGGTAAAAAACCTGAGTCACCAAATATCCTGATTCCAGTCAAGTTGGTTACTAGAGAGAACCTCAGCAGCTATCAAGGCTGGTAATTTATAATTCGTAATTCGTAATTATAAAACACAGAAAAAGGCTTGATAAAGGAGGGTTAGTATATTTGACCCGGTTTTTAAAATACATCGTTTTCAAAATTTGTGTAAGTAAGAAATGACTTGTAGGAGATATATGAATGTGAAAAATATTGTAATTGCAGCTAGTCTACTAGGTATGATCAGTGGCAGTCTGATCGGCTGTACAAATAGTTCTCCCGATGGCAACACTGCTACTAATACTGATATTAAACCTGTTACCAATACTAGTGCAGAAATTAAAACCGCCACTGGGAATAGAAAGTTGCGATCGGTTGCCTTCACCGTTGGCGATTTAAGTAACCCTTTCTTCGTTGTTATGGGACAAGCAGTTGAGGCAGAAGCGAAGAGAATTGGCGGAAAAGATGTCAATGTGATTATAGCTTCCAGTGCCTATGACCTCAACCAACAAGCAAACCAAATTGAAAATTTTACTGCCGCGAATACTGACATCATTGTTTTAAATGCTGCTGACAAAAGTGGAATTAGACCAATAGTTCAAAGAGCAAAAAAAGCAGGTGGAATTGTCATTGCCGTAGACACAGGTGCAGAGGGAGGTGTGGATGCCACCATTACGACCAATAATGTCCAAGCTGGAGAAGTTAGTTGTAAATATATTGCTGACCGCCTCAAAGGTAAAGGCAATGTAGTAATAGTTAATGGGCCGCCAGTGGACTCAGTAATTCAGCGAGTTAGTGGCTGCGAAAATGTATTATCCAAATATCCCAATATCAAAATTCTCTCTAAAAACCAGAATGCAGATGGTAGCCGGGATGGAGGGCTGAGAGTTATGACTGATTTGCTCACAACCTTTCCGAAGATTGATGCTGTTTTTGCCATTAACGATCCGAGTGGACTTGGCGCAGAACTAGCAGCGAACCAAGCACAACGTAAAGATTTCTTTATTGTTGGGGTTGATGGTGCGCCAGAAGCAATAACTGCGATCGCCAATAAAGATGGTATATATGCAGCAACTGCTACTCAAAATCCGCGAGGGATGGCCGAAAAAGCAGTTCAAGTTGGCAATGACATTTTAAATGGGAAAAAACTTAGCAGTTCCACCATTTTGATTCCAGTTAAGTTGATCACCAAAGATAACGTCAGTACAGAAAAAGGCTGGAAGTAATAGAAATTGTGAATTTGCAATTGAAAAATATGCCTTTTGATATCAATCTTTTGGTGCGTTTGTAAAGTTTTTGCACATACCTAGAATGTCTGGCGGTTTTCACTTAAATTAATACCAAACCTCATCTTTATTCCTGTCTTTTATTTAATAGCAAGATGGGTTTGGAAAGAGGTTAAAACTCTGCTGCACCCAATTGAGAACCGCTATGTATGTGCATCAGGGGAAAATCTAAGTGTCTATTTATAGCACTCGAATTTTCCCAACAACCTCTATTAAGTAACCTTAACAACCAAGTATGAAAATATCTCTTCCCCATTCCCTATTTTCACACTAGTAGTCAGCTTTTAAAACATGATTTGCGGTCAATCAAATATGAGTTTATTAGTTTCTAATTTACAATCGTGCGATGCCTACGGCGGGCTGCGCCTACGCGAATTTTAAATAGTTTTTACAGGTTTTGCTCATGACAACCAATATTGAAACCTCACGTTCTGATACACCAACTAGCACCCCAGTGTTAGAAATGCAAGGAATTACAAAACGATTTCATGGTGTATCTGCGCTCCAAAATGTTAATCTCACGATTTACCCAGGAGAAGTTCACGCCCTCATGGGTGAAAACGGAGCGGGCAAAAGCACATTGATGAAAATCCTGGCAGGGGCTTACATTGCCGACGAAGGAGAAATTCGCATCAATAGTCAACCCTTGAAAATCACCGATCCGGCGACAGCACGCAAGGCGGGTATTAATCTCATTTATCAAGAATTGAATGTTGCACCGAATTTAACCGTTACCGAAAATATGTTTATGGGTAGCGAGTTGCGGCGAGGTCAGTTTTTAGACCGCAAAGCGATGCAACAAGAAGCAGAAGAAGTGCTGGAAAGCCTTGGAGCCAATTTTACTGCGCAGACTATAGTTGGTACCTTATCGATCGCTGAACAGCAGCAAGTGGAAATTGCCCGAGCGCTGAAGGATAAAAGCCGCGTTTTAGTGATGGATGAACCAACAGCTGCCCTATCTGACCGCGAGAGCGACCATTTATTTGAGGTCATTCGCAAACTGCGGCGTGATGGTATTGCCATTATCTACATCAGCCATCGCATGGAAGAAATCTATGCCCTAGCTGATCGGATTAGCGTGTTGCGTGATGGTCAATATATTGGCAGTCTGACACGCAGTGAAATTTCTCCCCAGCGATTAGTGCAGATGATGGTTGGTCGCTCCATGCAAGACTTTTACGAACATCAACGGCAAATGAATCCTGGGCCAGTGGTGCTGTCAGTCAGAAATATGAGCGACGCCCGCAAAAAGATTGAGCCGGCTAGTTTTGAACTTCATGCTGGAGAAATTCTGGGTTTAGCTGGGTTGGTTGGTGCCGGACGCACAGAACTATCCCGGCTGATTTTTGGTGCAGACCGTAAAGCTAGTGGCGAAGTATTCTTGAATGGGATGAAACTGGAAATTAATAGCCCCAGTGATGCCATTGCTGCGGGAATTGGCTACGTTCCAGAAGACCGCAAAGATCAAGGTTTATTTCTGGAAATGAGTGCCCGCAAGAATATTGCCATCAACACACTCAAGCAAGATGCAAAGGGTGGAATTGTTAACTGGCCTTCAGTGAATCGCCTGTCAACAGATGCGGTGGAAAACTTTAATATCCGCCTAGCCAATTTGGAAATTAGAGCGCTCGATCTTTCTGGTGGTAATCAACAGAAGCTATTGCTAGCGCGTTGGTTAGCCATTAAACCGCGAGTGTTGATGTTAGATGAGCCGACACGCGGCGTAGATATCGGTGCTAAAAGCGAAATTTATCGAATCATGAGCGAATTAGCAGCACAAGGTGTTGCTATTTTAATGGTTTCCAGCGAACTATCAGAGATTGTCGGCATGAGCGATCGCGTCTTAGTGATGCGAGAAGGACAGCTGGTAGGTGAGCTGGATGGCAGTCTTGGCAAAGAAATCACCCAAGAAAAGATTATGCACTACGCAACTGGAGCATCGGAGGTATCAGCATTATGAGTCAAACAGTCAGACCGCCTATCAATAAATCAGCCAACAATCCCGCAGCTCGCAACCGGAAATCAATCAGCAGTCTGTTGGAAGTTGCAGGTATTTTGCCAATTTTAGTAATTATCTGCATCTTATTTGCATTCCTTTCTCCCAACTTCCTCACCGGCGGTAACATCGTCAATATCTTGCGTCAGGCATCAATCAATATTGTGCTGGCGACAGGAATGACTTTTGTAATTCTCACCGGCGGTATTGACCTTTCGGTTGGGTCAATATTGGCTGTTTCTGCGGTAGTTGCATTGCTGGTATCACTACTACCGGCTTTAAGTTGGGCAGCTGTACCTGCTGCGTTGCTTGCAGGATTGCTGTTAGGCTTACTCAACGGTGCGCTCATTACCTTCTTGGATGTGCCACCTTTTATTGTCACGCTGGGTTCACTTACAGCCTTACGGGGTGTTGCCTTTTTAATTGCCAAGGGTACAACCCTGATTAATCGGGACATAAATTTTGCTTGGGTGGGTAATACATACGTCGGCCCCATTCCTTGGCTAGTGATAATTGCGTTACTGACTGTGATAGCTAGCTGGTTTATCCTGCGGCAAACTGTTTTAGGAGTGCAGATATATGCTGTGGGTGGTAACGAACGGGCAGCCAGATTAACAGGGATTAAAGTTAATCGGGTGTTGCTATTCGTCTATGGTATTAGCGGATTACTAGCAGGTTTAGCAGGAATCATGAGTGCTAGCCGTCTTTATAGTGCCAGTGGCGTAATAGGTCAGGGGTACGAATTAGATGCGATCGCAGCTGTTATTCTAGGTGGAACCAGCTTTACAGGTGGTATTGGTACCATTGGTGGCACCCTTTTAGGTGCATTAATTATTGCGATTCTCAACAACGGTTTAACCTTGTTGAACCTATCTTACTTCTGGCAACTAGTCGTCAAAGGACTAGTAATTATTTTGGCAGTAACGATCGATCGGTTACGCAGACGTTCTAGACGGTGAACAAAAGGCAGGGGAGCGGGGGAGCAGAGGAGAAGTTGCAGTAAGTCTTTCCCCTCTGCCCCTCTCCCCCTCCGCCCCTCTGCCTTCTATACCCAATTCTCAATATATAAACTTATGTCTTCTACTACTGTTCGTCGTAAAGCCAGCACGTTTTATGTAATTTTGATCGCTGGTGCCGCTGCCCTCGGCGGGTTTTTATTCGGTTTTGGCACTGCTGTAATCAATGGTGCGCACTTTCGATTGCTGCTGCTATGCAATGGGTTGCTAATTTCCTCATTTCGACAACATTTCCTCCGATACTGCAATATTTCGGTCTAGGTTCTGCCTATGGACTCTATACAGTTGCAGCAGCTACCTCATTCTTTTTCATTCTCTTTTTTATTAAAGAAACCAAAGAAATTGAGTTAGAGGATATGTAATTTGTACTCTTCATCAAGTCTGATTTTGCTACAAGTATTAAGGTAAGAATTCAGGAGTCAGAATTCAGAATTCAGAATAGTTA
The DNA here is from genome assembly GCF_034530835.1 of Nostoc sp. DedQUE12b. Classification (NCBI taxonomy): domain Bacteria; kingdom Bacillati; phylum Cyanobacteriota; class Cyanophyceae; order Nostocales; family Nostocaceae; genus Nostoc; species Nostoc sp. DedQUE12b. Next base: position 19,861 of record NZ_JAVRCI010000020.1, read on the forward strand.
AAGAATTAGGAGATAATTGGATACATAAATGTACTAATCATGCTGCATTCCTTTTCAATTATGACTTTTGAGTTCTGAATGCTGAATTATTACATTTGTAGTAAGCACTTTAGTGCTTAGATGAAAGTTAGAGCCACCCACTACGAACTTATCAAAATTAATTTGGTGAACTAAATACAAACTCTCGCTTCAGTCAATCACTAAAAAGATGGAAACTATCAATACGGCTCTTTGTTCATCTGGTTTATCCGGCATGGTATTTCATGCGCCGTTTATTGATTTACATCCCGGATTTAAATTAGCTGGTTCTTGGGAAAGAAGCAAAAAGCTGATACAGGAAAATTATCCTGATGTTAAAAGCTATCCTTCTTTGGAAGCATTGCTAGCAGATGAGCAAGTAATCTTGGTGGTAGTAAATACACCCACTTATACCCATTACGATTATGCTAAACAGGCATTGCTTGCAGATAAGCATATAGTGGTAGAAAAAGCATTCACCACAACGGTAGCAGAAGCAGAACACCTCAAAGAATTGGCACACAAACAGGGAAAAAAATTATCTATATATCAAAACCGGAGGTGGGATAGTGATTTTCAAACAGTCAAAAAAATTGTTCAAGCGGGCTTATTAGGTGATATTGTTGAAGCAGAATTTCAATTTCAAAAATATAAGCCAACCCTTAGTCATAAACAACATGTTGAAGTTCCCAGTCCGGGGGCAGGAACATTAAACAATTTAGGGCCGCACTTAATAGACCAAGCTTTGCATTTATTTGGAATGCCCAATGCTATTTTTGCAGATATCCGTATAACTAGGCTGCGATCGCAGGTAGATGATTGTTTTGAGTTGATACTATACTACGACAAACTGCGCGTCAAATTAAAAGCAGGTTTCCTTGTACGTGAACCTGCACCTGCCTACATCATACATGGCACTCATGGTTCTTTTCTTAAAAGCAGAGCCGATAAACAAGAAGAGTATTTAGTGGCGGGTATGAAGCCTAACACACTTGATTGGTATACAGAACCGGAAAGTGAATATGGCTTGCTTCATACAGAAAAAGACACAAAAGTAATTCGGGAAAAAGTCAAAAGTTCACAGGGCAGTTATTTAGATTATTACGATGCAGTATATAAATCTATTGTTAGTAATCAGCCAATTGCTGTTACTGCCGAAAACGGAATTAATGTAATGAAAATTATAGAAGCCGCTATGAAAAGCAGCAATGAGCAAAAAGTCATAACATTGCTTGAAGTGAGCTAAAACTCCAACTTAAAATATGTAACTTTAATGTTGATTAGCTCATACTTTGGTTCGAGGATAACTTCTTTCGTTACAAGCTCGTAATTCAACCATTTTAAATTAATAAATCAATGCTAAAAACTATTTTTCCTAGCTTTTTTATTTTATTTTTGGCAATTCCAGCAGTTTGGGCAGTACCTCCAGAAGACGATCCGAATGCAACAGATGCTAATCGGACTTTGCAGGGACAAGTCACTTCTGTTTCCCAGTTTTCTGATGTACAACCAACCGATTGGGCATTTGGTGCATTGCAATCGTTAGTCGAACGCTACGGTTGTATTGCAGGTTATCCCAATTCCACCTATCGCGGCAACCGTGCCTTAACCCGTTATGAGTTTGCCGCAGGTTTAAATGCTTGTTTGGATCGGATTAATGAGTTAATTGCCACAGCTACTAGCGATTTAGTTAATAAGCAAGATTTGGCAGTGATGCAAAAGTTGCAGCAAGACTTTGCCGCAGAACTGACAACTCTGCGCGGACGAGTAGATACCTTAGAGGCACAGACAGCAACATTGGAGGCGCAGCAGTTTTCCACAACTACTAAGTTGAATGCTCAAATTATTACCGCTATTAGTGATACCTTTGGCGATCGAGTAGGTGGTGAAGATGATGAATCCAATCTCTACTTTGCAAATCGGGGTCGTCTCAACTTTGAGAGCAGTTTTACGGGCAAAGATTTGTTGCGAGTCCGGCTGGAGTTTGGCAACTTTGCGAATTCCAATGGTGCAAGCCAAATTGCCGCAGCCACAGGCACAGGGATGACACGCCTGAATTTCGATTATGACAGCAACAATACACTTTTTGTCCCCCACATCCGTTATTACTTCCCAGTCAGTGAATCCCTAAACTTCGTTGTTGGGCCTACAGGCATTGGTTACACCGACATTTCAACTACCGTCACTCCTCCCACAATTGCTGACGACGGCAATGGGGTTCCCTCACTTTTTGGATCGTACAGTCCCTTATTCCGGCGAGGTGGCGGCGGTGCAGCCGCTAACTGGAACATTACCAAAGACTTGGTTCTCACCTTGGGCTATTTAGCAAGCACTCCCAATGTGCCATCGGCGAGCAACGGGTTGTTTGATGGTGGCTACAATGCCCTAGCGCACTTAGCCTATTATGGTAAGCAAGGAGCGATCGGTGTTGCCTACTCTCATGGCTATAGTCCTGCTGGAGTACCCGATGTCGCAGCTGGGACGGGTAGCGTCTTGTCAAACGCTCCCTTTGGCAACAACATTGCTACTTCCAACGATATTGTCGGCACACAGGGATACTATCGCTTCTCCCCGAATTTCCAAGTTCACGCTTGGGGTGGATATATTTGGGCAAATGCCGAGAGTTCTGGTTTGAGTGATATTTCTAATGGTAGGGGTGGAACAGATTCTGTATTTGTGAACAATGGTGACAATGCCAATGTCTGGTTTGGGGCGATTGGTGTGTCGTTTCCTGATGTGGGTGGTAGAGGTAATCTGCCAGGAATTCTCTTTGGTATACCACCCCATGTTTCTAACAGTGATGTCCGTCAAGAGCGAGACAATGCTTACCATATCGAAGCATTTTATCGTTATCGACTAAATGACAACATCTCAGTGACTCCTGGTTTTTGGGTGATTCTCAACCCGGAAAACGATAGCAGAAATGATACGCAGTATGTGGGTGTGCTTCGCACAACCTTCGATTTTTAAAAAATCGGCGGGAATCTCATCCTTTCAAAGGGTCTTCGGGATAGTTTCCCGCCGCCACAAGTCATTAGTCCTTAGCCTCTAGTCATTAGTACTAATAACTGGTAATTAATAGACTTCTTGGCATTTGTCGGGGTAAAGGGGAAGGTGGGGCCCCCTCTGGGAATAAGCTACGGTGTACACACAAGTCGAAAAAAGCTTGATTTTCCATTGTTTTCTCGTTGATCTCGTTCCCATGAAGAGCATGGGAATGCCTGATTTAGAGGCTCTGCCTCCAGTCAGATATTGAGTCTCTGACTCAATGAATGCATTCCCAGTCTCCGACTGGGAACGAGGAAAAACAGGAAAGTCTTATCAAGCTAGGTTTTTAGGACTTGTGTGTACACCGTAGCTGGGGATAAGGGGCAGGGGAAAAGGGTAAAGAAACTCAAAATCCTTTCCCTTTAACATGCACCCTTTTCCCTAAGAGTGCAAAAATATATTTTTGCAAGAGACTCCATGAGCTGCGCTCACAAGGAACAATGAAAATAATCTGGGAATGATTTTGCGTTGTTTCAGCCTCTATTTTTAAGCCAGGTCTAATGACCAATACCTTCGCCAAAAAAAGAGAATTAAGAGAAAGAGCTGATTAAGTCATACTCATATCCGGCTAATTAGTTATAATTCCCAAATCTATGTAGAAAGCCCAAAAACCCTCCCTCGTTATTTTTATTTTTCTCGGCTACCCCTATTTATTGAGTCGATACTTACTCGTGATGATTGCTTTTAAGTTGACCATCTTCCATATAAATAATGCGGTCAGCAATATCTAAAATGCGGTTGTCGTGGGTAACAAGTAAAATGGTACAGTCTTGTTCTTTAGCGAGCTTCTGCATTAGTTCAACAACATCGCGCCCAGATTTTTTATCGAGTGCGGCAGTAGGTTCATCAGCTAAGACAATTTTAGGATAACTCACTAAAGCACGAGCAATAGCTACCCGTTGTTTTTGCCCACCAGAAAGATTTTCGGGGTAGTAATTGAGACGCTCTGCTAAACCAACAGCCTCTAGCATGGTCATTGCTTTGCTGTTTATATCATTATTTAAATACTCTTTATGCAATTCCAATGACATACGCACATTTTCTTGAGCAGTTAAAAATGTCATCAGGTTATGCGCTTGAAAAATATAACCAATTTGGCGGCGTAATTTAGCTAACTGCTGTTTATTAGCTCCACAAATTTCCTGCCCCAAAATTTTCAAACTACCTTCTTGAGCAGAACGCAAACCGCCCATTAAAGTCAAGAGAGTAGTTTTACCTGAGCCGGAAGGTCCAGTCAGAATTACAATTTCCCCCGCATAAATTTCTAAGTTAATGTTAAATAACACTTGTTTGCGTAATCCACCTGACCCAAAATAATGATTGAGGTTATGCACCGAAATCACAGGTTCACAAATAGGGAACGATAAATTAGTGATGACTGATTTTACTTCAGGAGTTTGGCTTATCGACGAAACTAGGGCAGTGAGTAACATTATAGTTCCGGCTCCTACAAATAAACCTGTTAGGCTAACTTCAAGTAATGCTCCAGAAATAGCCTGAGACAAAGGATCAAGAGCTACAGCCGCAAACATTGTTAGACCCATGATTCTTCCCTGCATATTTGCAGCTGTATTCTGTTGCAGCCAAGTTATACCCAGTACAGTGACAGTTCCACCCCCTATGCCCATCAGTCCAATTATTCCTGATATTATCCAAAGCTGCTGCACAAATCCTAGTGCTATTAGTCCTGCACCCAGACCATAAGACAACAAAATCAGGGGGGTTTTGGGACTCTTGACTGCACTAAGTTGACTGGCAACTAAGACTCCGATTAATGCACCTATACCGTAAGCTGCTTGCAGATAACCAAATGTTGTGGCGTTACTTTCAAACCGGACATTGACTAAGGCTGCAACACCGATGATGATTGGCCCTAACATGGCGAAATTAATCATCGCTAGGAGCAATAGGCTGATGCGAATGGGAGGCTGTGTCCAGGCATATTTTAAACCTAAAATAATTTCACCTATCAAAGCTGGTTCCTGTGTTTCAGTAGCAAGAGGTTGGCGACGACGAATCCGAACCAGGTAGATAAAGAAACTACCAAACGCAAATATGAGTGTATTGATAGCAAAAGCAATGGTTAACCCAAACGCACCAATTATAAAACCTGCACCAGCAGGACCGATGACTTCGGTGATCTGTTCACTACCCTGCATCCAAGCGTTTGCTTCTGCCAGTTGGGATTTTCTGACTAATTGAGGCAGTAGGGCAAGAATCGCTGGATATAAAATAGCTTCCAACAATCCAAACAGAATAGCGATCGCAATCAAATATATCAGTCGAACAGCATCAAATACTAATAAAGCAGTAGCCAAGGCAATCAAAACAGTATTAATCGTCGCAGCAATGATGGCAACATTTCTGGTTGACAAGCGATCGCTAATTGCACCTCCTATTAACATAAACAATGCTCGTGGAATGGCAGCCGCCACTAATACAGTTCCAACAGCCAATCCTGAACCCATTTTTTGGAGTACCAGCCATGTCAACGAGACAAACCAAAATTGAGCAGCACTCAAAATCAGCGTTTGTCCTAACCATAGCCAGCGAAAGTTAGGAAAATATAACGGCGATCGCAGCATATACATTTCACTACAGTAAATCTTTGCTCAAGTATCATTTCCCTGTTTTATTACTTTAGGGAGAGAAAAATAAATAATAGTTGGAAAAGCTTGAGGATAGAAGCAAACTACACTTTATTCTCAAAATAATTGTTGTCTTGCTCATTCTTGTCAACATAATTCTTGCGAAATATCTTCTCAGTCAAGAGATAAGGAATCGGCAATAAAAACCAGACATACTCCCACCAAGATTGATCTATAATAGCGACTGCTATTGTAAATAATGAGAAAACAGGCTCTATCAAGATTATCCATCGCGTCAAAATAATAGTTTTACTATCTAGATCAGGAGTAATTAACCGATGCTTATGAGTCGCGTAAGTCCAGTTCGCAAATGATAGTAACCCAATCAGCGTAGTGTTTACACTGAAGCAGATTTTGACAATTGCATTTCCTGGAAAATAGATGACTAAGGTATCAGAATAAGGAATCAGAAACATACTCATCAGATAGAGTAAGTAGAGTGATATATGAATATCATCTGATTTTTTGTAATACCTAAATTGCTTAATATGATCAAGCCAATAGTAACCTACAATAACAAATGCGATTGCATAGCTGGTAAGTGGTTTTACTTGAGCTAGTAAAAATCTAAAAACTTCTGAATTTGTAGGCTGCTGAAGCTCTTCTGGAAAACCAAGAGTAAAGAAGCACTGTGCCATTGCCAGTGCGAAGATAATATCAGCTATTCTTCCAAGGCGAACAATAGAGCTATTTTGAGCAGAATTATTGTCTTGAGCTTCATTCATTAAACTATTTCTTATTGATTTTAGAGGATGTATAAAAAACTCCACCCACAAGGAGATGAAGTTTTACCTAATGGGGAATAAGGAAGAGTCACCAATGCCCAATGCCCCAAGTCGGCGGGGGAACTATCCCTCTCTTGGGGATGGAGAGGAATAGCCGACTTTCTATGAAGCTTACCCTATTTCTGCGAGCAGTTTACCCCATTTCTCGTAGAAATTAGCTTGTCGCTGTTGGATTAAGACTAACTGGAATTGCGAATAATCAGGATTACTCTGTAAGGCATTTATGAGATTCTCTTTACTTTCAGAATCCATAAAATCTAACAATGGCTGCCTAACGTCCAGAGCGCAATTCAAAGCCTCAGTCATCCGAGAAAACCAGATCGGCGAATAAGTTTTATAGTTTACAGCACGGATATCTTTCCTACAGTTCTGACTACCACACTTACATACCGCATAAGTTCTATCGTTAGATTTGAAACATGCATCAAGCAAGGCATAATCTAATGTTATTTCCTCACCTTCAGCAATATTCCTTACGGCAATGGATACCGCATATCCAGTAATAAGAGTGTTAAAGTCACAGCTATGGTTTATATACTTGGCATTATTCCAATTCAAAACGACATTACCTTCCATATTCACATAAGCAAAAAAATCGATCATTTCCCTAAAATTTACATCTAAAGAAGCAAACTTGTCTGGTGTAACCTCTATATCAAGAGGATCTTCATACACAACAATAGTCCCTTTGGGAATTGGTTCAGTGGCAAAAATACCATATCCAATTTCTGAATTAACAAAGCGAACTTCAGTTGAATGATGTAGCATTATTCTTTAACCTTACTTTTGTAAAAACTTGGAATCGCAGCGGCACTTTCAGCAACAGTTTCTATCCTTCAGAGGTTGTCTGAAAAGCATACTCTGTAGTTGGCTTTGGTCTTCATGGTCAGGTTGAGTGGCAAAAAGAAATAGAGAATAGGTGATTAATATCTTCGCCAAAATAGAGGTAAATGCCAATACGAAGATGATCTAGGCTATCAACATCAATTTGGTTGTTCCATAATTGTCTATAAGTATCTAGGATACCGTATAAAATATCTAGATTATCTGCACATAGGCCCTGCTGTGCTTCTGGTAATTTATATCAGGGAATAGTAGGACAAAAATGGTGAACATAGTGATAACTTGCATTATGAAAGAAAAAATTAACGACTTTTCTTGAATAAAGTTTGTTTAGGTAATCATGAAAAGTCTACAGATGATAAGCCTGTAGGAGGTGTGATGCCACAGCCTAACGCACTGAAAATCTCTGATGGTGCGTTAAGACTAATGTCTATAACGCACCTTACCAGATAGATTCAAGCCAATGTAGATCAGGTTTTTTTACTACTATCCCTAGCCAGTACTCAATTAATTTGACACCAGTTAAACACTCAGTTATTCAGCACTACTTAGCACAAAATCTACATATTGATGAGTAAACTGCTTCTCACATGGCGGACACCAGTGTAAATAAGTATCAACTTGGTCTGTATTGATATTCCTGAACATCGTATTAAATTGTTTTTCTAACTCAGGTGATACCACTGATTTCAATAGTTTCATGCCCTTTTTATCTGTATTCCGAACATACTCTTCATACTTATCAACAAAAGTTCTGAGTGGCACAATCTCAACGTCCTTATTCAATTTCTGGAAGTAGCTAATTACATCAGACCAATTCAGTGGTTCTGGATTATAAAAAGTGTAGTTGTGTTTTCTCTCATTAATAGATAGTAACGATGTAGAAACGATCGTCTTAGCCGCATATTCAACTGACATCAAATCGAAATCAGCATCCATATCAGGAATACAACCTATATGAGAAATGGCACAGAGGAAATTCTCAAAGGCATCTTCATCGATAAAAAAGTCGTCGTCTATATTCTCGTAAGCCTTTTCTATCAAGGCAAATAGTTTGTTCAATGGGGTGTTTTGCTCGATATGCTTGACCCGCAGGGTATATAAATAGCCTAATCGGTAGTTGACCCACGGGTATCCCTGTTCTGCGAGGCGTAATACGATTTGCTCTGTCACATACTTGGTTTGTGCATATCCATTAACAAGACCAATGGGGATAGGTTGATTTGCGCAGTCTTCTAGCAAGGACGCGGCACAACTCGACACATTGTAAAGAGATTTAACCTTTCCGGCTAATGCGAAATCTGCAACTTCAATAGTGCCAATAACATTGGTATTTTTGATGATGTCGTATGGTAGATAGAAGTTATCTACAGCCGCTACATGATATACGCTATCAATGTTTTGTGCTAATTCTTCATAGCGATCATTTTCTAGCCCAAATCGCTTCTTAGACATATCACCGATAATAATTTGTACGCGATTCTCCCATCCTGGTAAGAAATGAACATCGAACTTTCGCGCTGTTTTTTTGATTCGTTGAAGACCTGCTTCTTCATTGGCTGCTCGAACTAAACAAGCAATATTGAGATTAGTAGTGTCGAGCAGTTCTTTTAAAAAATAAGTACCGACAAAACCCGATGCTCCGGTAAGTAAGCAAGTATTGGTTTGACGGCTCTGGCTTACACTAACTTCGTTGTCACGACGACGAAGAAGGTATTCTAAAGCATTTTCTATTTCTATATTTAGAGGTTGGCTGTGTGTCAGTCTAACTTTCGACCCGCCTTCACCAGAGATGGCACGAACTATATCGTCAATCATCCCCAAGAAGGTATTCGCATAGAAAAAAGCTTCTGTAGGAATTTGACAACCTAGTTCCCCTTCAAGTGTGCTATGAATTTCAATGATTTTTAAAGAGTCGATTCCATAGAAAAAGATTGACTTCTCTACATCAAAATCAGCCATTCGTACCTGATATCTCTTAGTTAGAATCTGTATGAGGCTAGTAAAGACCTTGAGGTGCATTGGCCCCATAGATGTGATCCGTTCAAATGTCTTTTCAATATTCAACATACTTACGTCTCCTTTTGATTGAGTTCTAGATTCTTCTTTAGGCCATTTAGCTAGAGCATCAAGATTGTTTTGGAGAAACTCTTGTTTGCACTGTTGTCTACGGATTTTGCCGCTAGATGTTTTCGGGATTTGCATATGTCCTAAAAACACGAGTTGGCGTAAGGGCATCTCGAAGTTATCTCCCAAAGCGAGACAAATAGCTTCAGCCAGTTCCTCCAAATAACTAGCTCGACGCAGATTGATGACACCTGTTTTTGTTAATTCAGCAAAAATTACCAATTCCTCGCCAGCTTCACCTGGGACACTAAAAGCGGCGACACAACTGAAGCGAATATCAGGATGTGCCTGCTGCACACAAATCTCAATGTCTTGGGGGTAGTAATTCACACCATTGACGATAATGATGTCTTTGATTCGGCCTGTAATGTATAGTTCGCCCTTCTCATCAATAAAGCCCAGATCACCGGTACGGAGGTAAGTCCGACTGTCATCTGGCAAAGAAACTAGGGTCTTGTCCGTGGCTTCTGGATTGTTGTAATAACCAGCCATGACGTTAGAACCAGTAGTCCAAATTTCTCCGACATGATTTGGGGATAATACACAATTTTTATCAGGATCGACAATATAAATTCTTTGGTCTAGCCAAGGGTGTCCACAACCGACAAAAACCTTTTCTTTGCTGCTGTCGGTCGCTTCTTGGGCTATGTTGTACTGACCCAGTGCTGTCCAATCAACTGCCTTAAAAACTGGGTCTTGATCAACATATCCAGAAGATATGTATACTGTCGCCTCGGCCATGCCATAAGCAGGGAGGAACATATGAGGCTTGAATCCGTTTTCCGCAAACTTTTCACAGAAGTCCCGTATAGTTTCTGGATTGATGGGTTCGGCGGCGTTAATTGCCATCCGCAACGAGGATAGATCGAGGGTCTTTTGATCGCTGGGCTGGATTTTATCAACACATAGTTGATAGGCGAAGTTAGGTGCACCTGTATATGCAGCACGGTATTTACTAATGGCACGTAGCCATTGTATTGGTTGGGAGGCAAAGGTTGCTGGGGCGAGTAGCACACAATGACCGCCACTATAAAGGCTGTGCAGAAGATGAGCGACTAAACCGAGGTCGTGATAGTGTGGCAACCAAGATACTGAAGTAGAATCGGCATCGGCATGACTCATGGCTACAATCATCTCTAGGTTATTGAGACAATTTTTATGGCTAATCATCACACCTTTTGGTAGTGAGGTCGAACCAGAAGTGAACTGCAAGAAAGCGATCACCGAGCCATCGATCTCTGGAAGAGGTAACTTCTGAGAGTTCAATGCCTCTTTAGTCATGTCTGTTGGTACATAAATCAGATCCTTAGGCCAGTTTTCTTCTTTGCTTAAGACATCATAAAAAGCTTGTTGATGGCTAGCAGGAAGTAGTATTGCTGAGGCTTTTGTGGCAACTACGATATCTGCAATTTTCTTGTTGGAACGATTGTGTTTTGGGATATGGATAGGTGCAGGCAATACCCCAGCATAAAGGCATCCGAAGAATGCAACTATAAATTCGATTCCAGGTGGATAAAGCAAAATGGCATTCTGTGATCGCAGTCCCTGAGATAACAACCCTTGGGCTATATCAATAGCCTGAGAGTACATATCTTTGTAGGTAATATAGCTATTCTCTGCACCATGAGAATCGAGCATTGTATAAGCCCTACGGTCAGGCTGTACCTCAGTCCAGTAAGTAAGAACCTCAGCCAAGTTATTAAAGCCTTGAGACTTGATCATCTAACAAAATCCTCAATCAAATTTGTTGGATATTGCAAAAGTCATATATTGACTAAATGACAAACTTGTTAACCACAAATCCTGAATAATTATGGTGCAAAGGTGCAGGGGCTTTAGGGAAAGAACTATTTAATATATGAACAACCCAGTTGAATGTTCCGTTTCACCTACACTGCTACACATTCACACCCAACGTTCAAAAGGGTTTTGGCTTATTTTAGTGCCATTTTTTCATGAACTGACATCACTTCTTACTTGAATTTTGGACGAATTAATCTTCGTTAAAAAATTGCGTGGATTCCTTAATGTCCATAATTCTAATGATTTTTGCAATTCGTTAGCTTAATGCAGTATATCGAAGTAACAATAATACTTAAAAGTAAAAATTAAGTTAAGCAACATTTACTTTTAAGTTAACTTTCGATAAACAAAGTAAGGGGAAAACCACAATCAGGCGATTCCCCTGCACATTATCGATCAGAAGTTGCATACTTTCTCATATCATTTCACTTTAGAGTTAATACATTTAGGCAAGCTCTCACGGCAGTGGTGTTTTGGTAAAACCTCAAAACACCACTGCCGTGAGGCTGGAGAAGTGAACTGTATCAGTATCTTCGTGAAATATTATTAGTTCATTTTCTGGATTTTACTTCTACAGTAGACCATGCCAGTTTCCATAGTACACTTATCTATTTGAGGTTCCTCAAGTCAGCACAGGTTCAATCTGGAAAATGGGTTGGATATTCAGTTCTGCCTGCCATACAGCAACTGGTTTTTCCCAGGCTTCTTCCCATTTTTGAGCAATCAATGGTTTAGCTGTTTGCCCCATTTCCCATCCCTTGGCGATCGCACTTAGAAGTAGAGATAGTTCGTCTGGTTGCAATAATGTAGTACTGATCAGGCTATTAGCGATGAGCATACTTGCAAGGGGTAGCTGAAACTGCGCTAGATAGAAAGCTTGCAAACCAATTTCACCGATTTCACTAGTGTCGAATCCGGTAATAATGTGCCAGATATCGTGGGTTTGTTGCCAGCGATTTTCTACATAGCTGGTATCTGAGTCAATTTTGACTTTTGCCGTTATTGTCTGCAAACCTGCCTCTTTCAAACTACTGGCATAGGTATAGCCTAAGGAATCTTGGGGATATTCCAACAAGGCTTTGAGATCGTGGGGAGGAGCCATATAGCGTTCAGCAATAATTGAGGCGACTTCTGGCTTGGCTTTCATAGACTCAACAGTGAGCTGGAAGGCTCGATTGTCAACTAGGCTAGTACTTAACTCCTCAACTAAATCTAGATTTCCTCTATCGTCAAGAAGTACTTTCAAAAATGCTTTTGTAGTTTTAAAAATACGAAAGAAGTTTTTTACACTCGTCCATATTGAGCCATTGGCTTGTGGCTTCCCGCTCTGATTACTTGTGACTGATGATAAATACTTGTAATTCATAGACTCCATTGGATTATCTTTAATGAGTGGAATTATCGTAATATATGAACAATGTTCACATATCTATAATATGAACATTGTTCAGATTATGCAAGGGTAATTTTAAATAATGGCAGATAATTTTCCAAAGCCTGTAAGAACGAGACGACAGCCAAAGCAGGCACGTAGCCAGGAGCGCGTCAACTGCATCCTTGGTGTTGCCGAACAGTTATTTATTGAACTGGGGTATGACCAGACTACAACAAGAGCGATCGCATCTCGTGCCGACATTCCTATAGGATCGCTCTATCAGTTTTTTCCTGATAAAAAAGCGATCCTTAAAGCTTGGGCAAATCAGTATTTTGAGCAAGAATATCAACTGTTTGTACAACTTCACTCCGAACTAGCCGAAGTACCAATCGAAGTCTATGTTGAGCGCATGGTTGGCGCTTTTGACCAGTTTGCAACCGATAATCCTGGCTATCGAGCTGTACTAGAACAATTGATCGATTTGATGATAGCAAGCGATATTAGTACCCTAGATAATTACGACTCACAAATTCTCAAAGAACTTGCCCATTTTCTGATACAGCGAAATCCTTCTTTAGATATTGCAATGAGTGAATTAATTGCTACAACTGTTGTGAAAGTTGTTAACGAGATGCTATGGCTTTCGCTTACCCGTGATCAAGTCTTTCGCAAACAAATTTTAGCAGAGACAAAAATATTAATTACAGCGTACTTACAAACTTACCAAATTTAACACAGAGATAAAATTGCTCCTAATTACAATAATATTTGCTATCGCTCTTTTATCACTCTCTTCAGATAAAAAGCTAATAATCCTTGCCACACAAGACTTTAATTTCAAAGAGATTATTTTAGCCGTAATGTTAAAAAATAAAGTTCTAAACCTAGTTTCTGCCTCTTGTTGAAAAGATAACTGAGATTTTTATCTGTCTAAAGTGATGAAAGAGCAATGTATTATATAGATCCCCAGTAGAGACGTAAAAACGTATAACAGGAGTAAGAAGGTAGAAAGTATAATTCTTACTATTCCTAGCATTAACGCTTTCAAAATGTCCTATCATATATCCCTCCTGACATCTTGTTTTCTATCTAAGTTATAACCATCCCTTGGATTTTTGATGCTGATGGGTTGGTTTATTATTAGATTTTAATACAATTAAGAATCTGTAAATTTTTTGAAAGCTAGGCTGACATTGTGACCACCAAAACCAAAGGAATTAGAAATAGCTAAATCTATCTTCTGTTTTCGACTTTGGTGTGGAACATAATCCAAATCACATGCTGGATCAGGAGAATCTAAATTGATGGTAGGAGGAATTTCATCTTTTGCAACTGTTAATGCTGTGGCGACTGCTTCAATACCTCCAGAACCGCCCAAAAGGTGGCCAGTCATGGATTTTGGCGAACTAATACTAATATTATAAGCGTGTTGTCCTAAGGCTTTTTTGATTGCTAAGGTTTCATTAACATCATTGGCAGGCGTACTAGTACCATGAGCATTAATGTAGCTGACTTGATTCACGGATAAACCAGCATCTTTGATTGCTAGTTCTATAGCTCTAGCAGCTCCTATACCTCCAGGAATGGGAGATGTCATGTGGTAAGCATCACAGGTCATCCCATAGCCAACGATTTCTGCATATATGTTAGCTCCACGGCTTTTGGCATGTTCTAGTTCTTCTAGGAACAGAATGCCAGCTCCTTCCCCCATGACAAATCCATCGCGGTCATAGTTAAAAGGACGAGAAGCGCAAGTTGGTTCTTCGTTACGAGTTGATAGAGCTTTGGCAGCAGCAAACCCAGCAACTAATAAAGGGGTAATGGGTGCTTCTGTACCACCGCAGATCATAGCTTGAGCATAACCCTGTTGAATTAAACGAAAAGCTTCTCCTATAGCATTGCTCCCCGCAGCACAGGCGGTGACTGTACAGGAGTTAGGGCCTTTTGCTCCTGTATGAATTGCTATTAATCCAGCAGCCATATTGGCAATAAACATTGGTATCAAAAAAGGACTACATCGGTCGGGGCCTTTGGTGAGATAAATTTCTTGTTGTTTTTCTAAAACATTCATGCCTCCACAACCATTACCGATGATTGCCCCAACTAAAGGGGCATTTAATTCAGTGATTGTGAATTTAGCATCTGCGATCGCTTGTAGGCTAGCACACACTGCAAAGTAAGCATAGCGATCCATACGTTTAACTTCCTTGCGCTCTAAATAATCACATGGATCAAAGCCTTTGACCTCTGCTGCAATCTGACAGTCGTGTTTTGAGGCATCAAAACACCTAATAGGTGCGACACCACTACGGCCTTGCATTAGCCCCTGCCAATATTCTGCTACAGTGTTTCCTATGGGGGTAATTGCTCCTAAACCTGTAATTACTACACGTTTTAACTGCAAGTTTTGCATAATCAAGTCTTATTTGTAGATTGTTGTAAATCTCATCAACTGTGCGGGAAAATAACTAAAGTAAGAGCGTGAACTCAAATTCGCACTGGTAAGTTCAGTAGTTTTTTGGTTTTAGTACTTTTCATCTTTCATTAACTGCCTGTAAAAGCTATCGATAATGAAACTATCACAATTTAATCCAGAGATAATTTATTTTTTCCATAAGGTAAGGTTAAATTTAAAGATCCAAAACTATTTAGTAAATAACCATCTTTTCATTCTTCGATAAAATAATTTTGCAATGAAGTCTATTGAAGATAGCAGAATTTATCTTAAACGATTGCAGCATTGCTTCTCTAAATCCAAAAAAGCTGCTAAAAACAGGGCTAAGTTTAGAAACAAATTATCTCGTCAACACCTCAAGGTCAGTCGGCAACGCAAAGAATTTGCTGTAAAGACAGCAAGGTGCGTAGTAAAAGTAAGTCGAGTCGCAAAAAGAGGAAGCCCAAAGAGTGATCTTTGGAATTCCCTACGCTCATTTGATACTCCAAATCAGTGGTGGGAGGATGTCAATTTTGCATATTCCGCTTCATTTGTTCTAACTCATCCTGAGTTTCCCAGCTACGAAACTTCTCTTCTAAGTCATCAAACCCACTAGAAAAATTGCTAGTTTGATTCGACCAACCACTGGTTTCAAAACGCTGCTGGGTTTGGGCTTTAGCACGGGCTGTCTGTGCTTCGGCGGCTTTAGCTTGCACTTCTTGTCGCCGTTGCTGAATTTTTTTCAGTAGTTCTTGAGATTGGTTAATGCGTTCTTTCAACCCTTGCATGTGTCCCCAGCGCTGATTTCCTTCGCGCAACAGAGCTGCTTCTCGCTCACCCGCCGCCGCCGCCAAATCCTCTCTATTAGCGTTTTTGGCTTTTTGAATGCGGATATGCCAACGCTGAATTTCTTGAGCAGTGGAGAGAATTTCTTCTTGCGATCGCTTCTCTTGTAATTTTAAATCTGCGATTAACTTTAATGTGTCTTCTTCTTGCTCACGCAGCTGTTCTAGCAGCGCCTCTAACTCCAAATGTGGATTGTTACGCAAGAATTCTTCTAAACGGTTTTCTAGAAACCGACTCAAATCATCAAATAATCCCACTGCTAGAACTCCAGAGATCGGGTGCGTGACTATTTTATTGTAGTGGGCGGAATGTAAATTTTAATCTTTCCCATTAGGTAAACTTCTGGCTGTTAGTTAGATTTCAAAGTTGGGAAGAATGTATTTGGTGAAACTACGCAAATAACCCTGACTTACGAAATAAGGCTTTAATCAGTATGAGTTCTGACTTTCAACCACCACCTAAGAGCTTGTCCATACTAGCTACTGTAGGAGGAGTCGTTACCGCTGCGATCGCGATCGCACTTTTAAATGGTTGGTCTAAGCAACTTTCCAATACTTCTATAAAAAAACCTGAAATCTCAACATCCCCAACTGCTTCTCAACCACAGAAAACCCAACCCCCTGTCTCTATTGCAAATCAAGCTGAAATAATTGCCAGCCTTGATGCTAAATCCGTAGTTTTGCCAGGTCAACCGATTCCTAAGAATCAATTAACAGTAGCCATAATTCCATACGTTGCCCCTGGAGTTGGAAAACTGACCCCAGAAGAAATGACAACGGCCCGTCAAGCTTGGTCATACTTCCAGCGCAACTGGAACGATGAAACTGGCTTGATCAATTCTGTTGATGGCTTTGCCTCGATAAGTATGTGGGATCAGACAGCAGCGATCGCAGCCTTAGTTAGTGCTAAAGAACTGAATATCGTACCTGCGGCTGAATTTGAAGCCAAAATGAGCAAAATGTTGAATACACTGGCATCAATGCCTTTGTATAAAGGAGAACTACCCAACAAGGTTTACAATGCGAAAACTCTCCTACCTGTTAATTATGGTCAACTAGATAAACGCGAAGAAATTGGCTGGTCAGCCATCGATTTAGGAAGAATGGCAATCTGGCTAAAGATTGTCGGTGCAAAGTATCCAGAAATGCGATCGCAAACAGCAGCAGTTTGGAAACATTGGCAAGTCAAGCGTTTGACCACAAATGGTCAAATGTATGGTACTGCTGTCATCAAAGGCAAAGAACAATACAACCAAGAAGGTCGCTTGGGCTATGAAAATTATGCTGCTTATGGTCTGAAGCTTTGGGGCTTGGATGTTAAAAAAGCTTTAGATTATCAGTCCCATACTGCCTTTGTCGATCTTTACGGACAGGGAATTCCTTACGACAAACGGGACTATAAAAACTCTGAAGCCAATAACTACGTTCTTAGCGAACCCTATATCTTGGATGGCATTGAAACTGGGTTTCAAGCTTTGCCTAAAGCTTATGCCGATCGCATTTTAGCTGCCCAAGCCGCGCGTTATGAAGCGACAAAACAATTAACTGCCGTCACCGAAGATAACTTAGATCGCCCGCCATACTTTGTTTACAGCACCCTATTTGTCAACGGACAACCTTGGGCAACCATCGCGGATACTAGAGAACAGCACAACAATTTGCGATTTCTCAGTGCGAAAGCTGCGATCGGCTGGCATGTGCTTTATAACACTGCTTATACCCGTCAGTTATTTGATTTTGTTCAAGGCAATCTTAAGTCTCAAGATGGCTGGTACAACGGCTTTTATGAGTCTCTGCGTCAGCCGAATAAAACTCTCACTGCTAACAATAATGGTGTAATTCTGGAAAGCTTACTGTATAAGCAAGTTGGGCAGCCACTTACTGTTTGGGCAGGAGTCAGGAGCCATAAGTCAACCGAGAAGACTATAAAAAGACCGTAAGTTATTTCATGTCCGTGATAATATCCCTCCTCAATCCTCCCCTTGCTACAGTGGATAGATGGGTATTGCCCACTCAAAATAAATCGCAGAAAAAAACCCCTAGCATTTCTACTAGGGGTGAGAAATAATACCATTTCACTTGATGTTTGTCTGAGATGACCCTGTTTGTGCCTCTGCTCTACGCAAGAGGCTGGAGTGTTTCTCAAATATTACAGTAAAAAGCGATCGGGTATAAAATTAGCCAACATTTGCCAAGAGCAATTCTCGTTTTTCTGATTTTTGTACTCTCACTTGAGAGTCATCATCAACATCGATAAGGGCTGTGTCTCCATCTGTAATTTCACCAGATAGCATTGCTTCGGCGAGAGAATCTTCTAAGAGGCGCATAATTGCCCGGCGTAATGGCCTAGCGCCGTAGCTGGGGTTATAACCTTCCTGTACCACAAGCTCTTTGAAGCGATCGCTAACTTCTAGGATAATTCCCTTTTCTGTCAAGCGGCTAGCAACATCGCGAAGCATAATTTCGGCGATTTGCTTAACTTCATCCTTGGAAAGCTGGGTGAAGACGATAATCTCATCAAGACGGTTAAGGAACTCAGGACGGAAGTAAGCTTTCAATTCCTCATTTACCAAGGTGCGGATGCGGTTATAACTAGCGTCGGCTTGAGTGTCGAAGTCAAAGCCTAAACCACTACCACCTTTTTCAATCACCTTGGAACCGATGTTAGAAGTCAAAATGATCAGCGTGTTCTTGAAGTCCACTTTCCGACCTTTAGCATCGGTAAGATGACCGTCATCCAAGAGTTGCAGCAGCATATTGAATACATCAGGGTGTGCTTTTTCGATTTCGTCGAATAGCAGCACTGTGTAAGGTTTCCGCCGCACGGCTTCTGTAAGCTGTCCGCCTTCGTCGTATCCTACATAACCAGGAGGCGAACCAATTAGCTTGGCAACGGTGTGACTTTCCATGTATTCGGACATATCTAGCCGAATCATCGAGTCTTCCGCACCGAAGAAGTAGGAAGCTAGTGCTTTCGCCAATTCTGTTTTACCAACGCCAGTCGGGCCAGAGAAGATAAAGCTCGCAATAGGACGATTGGGATTTTTCAAACCGACGCGGGCGCGACGGATACCGCGAGATACAGCCGTAACTGCTTGCTCTTGTCCGATGAGGCGCTGATGCAGAGTATCTTCTAGGTGTAGGAGCAACTCTGACTCAGATTCAGTCAGCTTATTAACTGGTACGCCAGTCCAAGAGGCAACGATTTGAGCAATATCTTCTTCGTCAACTACAGTCGAGTTGACAGGTTGCTCGTTTGATGTAAACGTTGCTTGCAGTTGTTCTGCGAGTTTTAACTCTTGGTCGCGCAGTTGTGTAGCTTTGTCAAAATCTTGGACTCTGACTGCTGCTTCTTTTTCTTTGGTGACGCCAGCGAGTTCACGCTTGAGTTCTTTATTGGGAGAACTTTGGGAGTTCCGCAGACGAACGCGAGAACCAGCTTCATCAATCAAGTCTATTGCCTTATCTGGCAAGAAGCGATCGCTAATATAGCGGTCTGATAATTCTGCGGCTGCGACAAGTGCTGAATCCAAAATTGTGACTTTGTGGTGCTGTTCATAAGCACCGCGCAAGCCGTAGAGAATTTGTACGGTTTCCTCTACCGATGGTTCTCCAACCTGAATCGGTTGGAAACGACGCTCTAGGGCGGCATCGCGCTCAATATGCTTCCGATACTCATCAAGGGTAGTTGCGCCGATGCACTGGAGTTCACCCCGTGCTAAGGCAGGTTTGAGGATGTTGGCTGCATCCAAACCACCTTCTGTACCACCAGCGCCAACCAAGGTGTGAATTTCGTCAATCACCAGGATGATATTGCCCACAGTGCGAACTTCTTCTACAACTTTTTTGATGCGTTCTTCAAAATCGCCACGGAAGCGAGTTCCAGCTACCAATGACCCCATATCGAGGCTGATAACTTGCTTGTCTTGTAAGCTTTCAGGAACATCCTGATTGATAATCCGTTGAGCTAGACCTTCTGCGATCGCAGTTTTGCCAACTCCTGGTTCTCCAATCAAGACTGGGTTATTCTTGGTGCGGCGACCGAGAATTTGGATCGCTCGCTCAATTTCCTTCTGGCGACCAACTACGGGGTCGAGTCTGCCTTCTTGGGCTAATTTGGTCAAATTTCTGCCAAACTCTTCCATTGTTAGCGGTTGGGTGCGCTTTTGATTACCACTACCAGCAAAAGCCGGTGCATTTTCACCCAAACGGCGAACTATGGCACTGCGGACACTCTTGAAGTCAACCCCTAGATTTTGCAGTACTTTGGCGGCGACACCTTCACCAGCCTCGGTTAATCCTAAGAGTAAGTGTTCAGTGTTGATGTAATTCTGTCCCAAACTATGAGCTTCTTTAAACGATTGCTCGAAGAGGCTTTTTACTTTAGGAGTAAAAGGAATTTCTGGTGGTACAAAGCCAGAACCCCTACCAATAATTTTTTCTACCTCGCGACGTGCATCTTTGAGGGTAACGCCTAATTCAGCTAGCACTTTAGCAGCAACCCCAGTTCCTTCTCCCATCAAACCCAGGAGAATTTGTTCTGTTCCTACAAAGTTGTGTCCCAGGCGACGGGCTTCCTCCTGAGCTAACATAATTACTCTAATGGCTTCGGAAGTGAAGTGTTCAAACATAATGGGTTCTTGCTCCCTCGCTGCTTGGACTTTGGGTGAGATAAAATTCACCCTCATCTAAAGTTTTTTGTATTTTCTTAAGAACAATGTAACTTTATTTAAAGTTAAGTGGCAGTGGTGAGAGCCGTAAGACATCAGGTGTACTTGCCGTCTAGTAGGAGTGCTGAGTGGAGTACGGGGAAAGTCAGAAGTTCTAAAGTTGACAGTTAAGCTTTCGGTATTTGACAATTTTCTTTTGTCTGTTCTGTTTTCCACTGTCAGCTAAACTTAAAACTTAGGACTTAGCACTCTCAACTCAGGACTGACAATGACTGAAGCAACGGCCGGTAAAGACCAACAACATCCACTTTATAACCGCGATCGCCCCCTTATTGATATTTTACTCTCTCAAGAGGCAACAGACTATAACTTAGCAGAATTGGCTAGACTGCGAATGCGCTATCAAGGGTTTCCAGGAGCGAGAGACATCCAAAAAGACCTAGATAAAGTCTTGCAACAGTGGGGTTTGACCGAAGCCGAGCTTTTTGAGAAAACTCGTCAAATTCACGATTCGGGTGGAATTTACAAAAGCCGTGGCAAGAAAGATGAACAGGATTGGAATTAGTTATTATTTTCCACTCCTAACTCCTGACTCAGCCTTGGAATGATGTTGGCAAAGCCCGCCGTAGGCATCGCTAATTCTGTGCCTTTGCCTAATTCAGATGTCAGTGTGAATTGTACACCATGTTTTTCTATAATCGACCGGGAAATGGCTAATCATCAGCAAGTATTTTTACTCACTGGTTTTGTGGTAAAGAAATAGCCAAATAGTTTTTGGAATATTAAAATAAACCTTGATTGCGATCGCTACCTCGTTTCCAGAACCAGATGAGTTTAGACAAGTCTTCTTGGAAATAGTCTAAATCGATTGTGGCGATCGCTTCTTCAATTTCTCCTCCTGCGATCGGGAAAGGTTTGCCAATAAAGCTTGATATCTGCCAGAGAATCGTAAAACTTGAAATATGTTAGGAATTCGTGTTGGCAAAAGTATTACATTTCTGAGGATCGCCCGTTTGGATACCTTGTTTAAACCAACGAACCCTTTGAGCGGAACTACCATGTGTAAAAGATTCTGGCACAGCATAGCCTTTAGCTTGTTTTTGCAAGCGGTCATCCCCAATACTGCTAGCTGCGTTCAATGCTTCTTCAATATCACCTGTCTCTAGAATTTGCCGTGAGCGTTGAGCATGATTTGCCCAAACGCCTGCAAAACAATCTGCTTGTAATTCTAATCGCACAGAAAGCTGATTTGCTTGCGTCTGATTCACTTGATTCTGCAAGGTTTGAACTTGCTGCGAAATCCCCAGTAAATTTTGGACATGATGTCCAATTTCATGAGCAATCACGTATGCTTGAGCAAAATCTCCCGGTGCCTGATATCGAGTCTTCAAATCACGGTAAAAACTCAAGTCAATATACACCTTTTGATCGCGCGGACAATAAAACGGCCCAACTGCTGAACGTGCAAATCCACAAGCAGACTCCACTGCTCCTGAGTAAAGAACTAACTTTGGTTCTACATAAGTTTCTCCGTCTTGCCGAAACTGCTCACTCCATGTATCTTCTGTATCAGCCAGTACAACAGATACAAAATCCGCCATTTGATCTTGAGTTTGAGATCCTGTTGTTTGAGGTGACTCAGCTATTGGGCTATCACTTGATGGGGAATCTTGTTGCCAAAGGGCACTAGGATCGCCACCCAATAGTAAAACCAGTAGCGATATGAGTGCTGCTCCTACGCCTCCACCCACGACAGGAGCGGAAATCTTCATCCCACGCCGATCTTCAACATTTGTACTCCGACGACCTATTTGCCAACGCATAATTACTGTTTACCAAACTCATAAAAAAATCCGGCTTGAACTAGGTAGGATGAAATCTACACAAGCCTTTTAGCTATACAAATAAATATTACTTATTCTATGTATCGATCTCTTCTGCCTACGGACAAACTATAAATAAAGGACAATCAGCCTTTAGAAAGGTTTTGTTAAACAGGTTGTTCATCAAATCACACAGAATTCCCAAACTCCTTAATAGAGAAAACCACAGTAAGGACAGAAGCGAAATTTCAAAGACGTAATTTGCACTCCATGACCAAGCTCTGAGGATTTGGGATATCAACACAAGAGAATTTCGTGATGTCTGCGTTGGACATACACATTTAGTTGAGGCTGTCCCGTGTCACTCAATACGGTTCGGTTAAAGGTGAAAGGGGAAAGGGTAAAGGTTTTTAATACATCCTTTCCCCTTTACCCGCAAACCCATTCCCCAGACCACAAGGAAAGTGAAAAATGCTTATCCAAACTGTATTGCCGTGTCACTCACTAATAATAATTCCGCATCAGTTAGGGATCTTTCCGACTTAGTGAATTCACTTTTTGACTTGCACCGTTGAGGGTGTTATTGCCTACCTCATGAGCGAAGAATGTATTTTATTACTAAGGATAGTTTTGAGTTGAACCAACTCGTATTTAATATAACAAGTACTGAAGGATCAACTTTGTCAGTGATTAATCTTTCCCCTGCGACCAAGGAGTAATAATGGTTTTAATTCAATATCAACGTGCTGTAGGCGTATTTACTCATCGAAGAGATGCAGAGCAGGCAATACATGAGTTGAGAGATTCTGGCTTGGCGATGGAGAAAGTATCTATACTTGTGCAAAATTCAGATCGCAATCATGAGATTGCCGATAATAAAGTTAAAGAGGACACTGGTGATAAAGCTGACGAAGGTGCAACAGTAGGAGGGCTTTCAGGGGGCGCTGTTGGTGGGTTAACTGGTTTATTAGTGGGTCTTGGAACTTTAGCAATCCCTGGAGTTGGCCCAATAATGCTGGCTGGGGCAGCGGCAACTGCTTTGGTTACAACCCTTGTTGGCGCAAGTATTGGTGCTGCCACTGGGACTTTTGCTGGTGCATTAGTTGGTTGGGGAATGTCGTCAGAGCAAGCTAGAGCATATAACGAGCGAGTAGAGGAGGGACACTATTTAATAATCGTGGATTGTACATCTTTTGAAATTGCTAAAGTACAAGAAATACTACAGCGTTGGGGTATTGAAGAATTTGGTATTTACGAGCATCTCAACAGTGAATATGAAACTACAAATTCTCCGACCACAACGACTTCTAATACTGCCATTCCTAATAAAAGTGGGATGATGTCTAAGTATAGTGTTAGTTGCTTTAATAGCATCGCTAATGCTGAAGCGGCAATTAAGGATATGTGTGTCGCAGGTTTTTCAGTAAATCAGATTTCCTTAATTTGCAAAGACTTTTCTCAATTCCTTGGGTCCACAGGCATTAATTTAAGTGAACGCTTTGACGCTATGAGGTTAGGAATAGCAGATGAGTGGGCACGCTTTTACAATGAGCAAATAGAGCAAGGAAATTACATACTTATCGTTAGTGGCACAGATGGTGAGCAAGATATAGCTAGGTCTATTCTGTGTAACTATGGGGTTCAAGAGTCTCAAATTTATGACCCAATGTTAATTCGTTCTTAAAAGCGGGTGCTGTCATGAATGGGAGCAAACTTATTATTTGAGTTTTGGAAGATACAGCAGAATTCAGGAGTAAAAAACGCTTTATATCTGGTTAACAGACTTACCTTGTGTAGCTCACTTTCCTTGCAATCTGCTGTATCAAAAAGCAATGGGTTTTGCAGCCTGAAAACTTTACTATGTAGAGAATCGACACCTTTCAAGGTTATAGCAAGTGGTGTCGATGAGCTTCAATATATTCACCTGACAGCAAAATATCTTACTTAAAATTCTCAACAGTTTTGCTTTGCTCAGGGTCAGCAGTGAGCGAAGTTGAAGGGTCAACCTGTATTGCCTCTTTCTCCGTCTCCAGTTCCTCCCGTTGCTTGCCATACTCCCGCAGCTGCTTCAAAAGGTTTTCTTGGGATGAGTTCGGGATAGACGGACTAGGACTTGGTTGAAGGTCGGTATCGGTACTTGCAAAATTAGCCGCTGAAGGATTATTTTCGTAGACTGGTAGCGACTTGTCATTAAACATAGCCTCTTGGGTTGGTGCTGAGGTAGGAATTAGATTCTTTGGTTTGCTGACAGCAGCTTTTACCGAATCTAGAGTAGTAGCAACCTGCACTTGTTGCTGCATCTGTTGTGTAGAAGATACTAAACCACTTAAACCATTCACCAATTGCCGCAAATTTTTACGGAAATTAGGATCGCCTGTCAATTCATCTAAATCAGATGTAATTTTTTGGGTATTTTCAAAGGTTACTCGTGCTGAATCTAAAGTTTGTTGCAGCAACACCGCATTCTTTGGATCGTTTAAGGTTTTAGAAGCATCACGTAAATTAGCTGAGGCTTGAGCTGCATTTGCTGAAAGCGTTTCTAAATTGTTGAGTAATTCTCCTTGAGTCAATCGATTGACAGATGGTGATAAGCTACTGACTGTAACACGCAATTGGTTGCTGGTTTCGGTGATATTGTTCAACGCACCAACCAGTGTCGAACGATTTGTTGTCAACAAATTATCCAGGTTGTTCAGCAATCGATTTGCTTGAGTTGCAGTTGCACCGAATTTATTTACTGTTTGATTTGCAGATGCATTAAGTTGGTTTGTCGCCCGTTGCACTGAATTAGCCGTAGCGGAAAATGTATTAAGTTGTAGTTGTAAGCTTTTGGTCAAACCTTGTAAATCTTGACTTAGCTCACTAAAACTGGATGCTGCGCCTGTGGTAGTTTCTAGAACTCTATTGACATTTCTATAAAATTTTGGGTCATTGTATACAGCGGCTAGCTCAGTTGAACTGCGAATTAGTGCATCAACACTGATGCCAACCTGACCTTTTAACCGAGAGCCATTACAGACGATGAGGCTGGGATCACAACTTTTATCTAAAGGTTTAGCAATCACAACCCCAGCAGGCAAGCTTGCTTTTGGTGTGATGTCGATAATACTTTCGCTAATTAATCCGCTTTGATTAGCTTCCACTACGACATTACGGGGGATAATCAGGCCAGTTTGGGCAATTTCAATTTCTACATCAATGGCATTTGGCCCTGGTCGAACCTGGGAAATAGTTCCTACCTTAACGCCACGATAGCGAACTGCTGCTCCCTTTTGCATTCCGCCAGCGTTGGCAAATTCTACAATAATTTTGTATGAACGGCCAGCAGCAGTGAATCTATTTAACCACAGAAAGAGTAATCCAAATACCCCTAGTCCTAGCAGGAGTAATAACCCCACAGAACCTTCTCTAAATGTTCGCCCAGACGCGAAGCGACTTGTCATAAGACCTCGCATTTTTTTGCCTCCACCAACAACCAATAACCAATTAGGAGTTAAAAGTTAGGAGTTAGTAGTTAAATTTAACTTTTTACTCCTGGCTTTTAAGTTTCTAGCCGGCGACTTTAATCGGGCCTTGAACACTTCCACTGATAAATTGTCTGATCAAGGGATCTTCTGTGTTGTATATTTCACTAACTGTACCTTGCCACTGCACTTTACCTTCATAGAGAAATATAAGTCTATCAGATGTACGGCGGATAGTGCTGTCTTGGTGGGTAACAACAGCATAAGTACTACAAACTCCATGTAAACATTGCAAGTGGCGGATTAAATCTTCGATGACTGTCGAGGCAATGGGATCGAGTCCAGCTGTTGGTTCGTCGTATAATAGAACTTCTGGCCCTTCATTGGGATTATCGGGGTTAGACATAATCGCACGGGCAAAACTTACCCGTTTGCGCATTCCCCCGGAAAGTTCGGCTGGGTAGAGGTCGGCTATTTCTGGCAAACCTACCATCTCCAATTTTTCGTTTACCAAATCTCGGATGCGCGATCGCCGCAGCCTTGAATTTTGATAAAGTAGAAATCCCACATTTTCCTCCACTGTCAGCGAATCAAATAGGGCCGCCTGCTGAAACACCATACCAATGCCAACCTGCTGGCCGCCATCCTCAATCAAACCCTCTCGCCGCACTCCTTGCACATAAATTTCTCCTTCATCAGGACTAAGTAACCCCGCTATTACTCGTAAGATAGTTGATTTCCCTGTCCCTGATGGCCCAATAATACCCAGTGCTTCTCCCCGGTAAATGGTCAAGTCTACATTATCTAGAACTTTATGGCTACCAAAGGACTTAGAAACACCTTTCAGTTCAATCAATGGTTCAGTCATTAGTTATTAGTCACTTGTACTGAGCACAGCCGAAGTATTGGTCATCGATCGTTGGTCATTAGTTAGTAGAAAATAAACAAATGACTACTGAGAACTAACAAAGGACAAATATGCCCAATAGTGATTTGATGGTGATTGGTAGGACATTGTATAGTGTATTATAAGTAGATAATGAGCATTCTGATTAGCAAACTTTATTTTTTTAGCATAATATTTAGTTACTGGCGATGTTTATCGTCTCAAAATACCCTCAATCCAAGGCTGAGGAGAAGACCGTAGTAATTAAACATCTCAGTGATGTGAAAATAACATTTCAGTTTTCTGTAGACATCAGCAAAGTTATTTATATATTATTAATATCCTACTTAACTTTATAACGATTCAGGTTGATACAAAATAGAAAAATCAAATTTAAGTTGTGAAAACCAAAAAGTTTAGACTTGCTATTTTTATATAAGTCACAAACCTGGTTTTTCATTAATTATGAATTATGGTTATAAAAAATTAGCTTCCTGCTATTCAAAGTTGTTGTAATTAGCAGAATTATTAAATAATTGGAAAAATTAATAGCATTACTCGCCAATGGATTTGGCAAAGTCAAAAATTATTTATTAAAATTATAATAATTAGTTACAAATCAAAATAAAAATTATGAGTAGCCAATTAGAACAGTTTGCAAGTGATAATTACTCTGGTATTTGTCCTGAAGCACTGGAATATATGATTAGGGCAAATCAAGGTAGTGTTCCAGCTTATGGAAATGATGAATGGACTCAAAAAGCAACAGATTATTTTCGGGAACTCTTTGAAATTGATTGTGAAGTATTTTTTACCTTTAACGGCACAGCCGCCAATTCTTTATCTTTAGCTGCTCTTTGCCAGTCATATCACAGCGTCATTTGCCATGAGACATCTCACATAGAAACAGATGAATGTGGCGCACCTGAATTTGCATCTAATGGCTCTAAATTGTTACTTGCTCAAGGTAAAAATGGCAAATTAACATCAGATTCTATAGAGTCAATTGTCACCAAACGTACTGACATTCATTATCCCAAACCGAAAGTTATTAGCATTACACAATCAACTGAATTAGGAACTTTATATTCTATTGAAGAACTTTTAAGTATTAGAGAAGTTGCAAACAAATATAACTTAAAACTTCACATGGATGGCGCTCGTTTTGCAAATGCAGTTGCCGCTATGAATAAAAGCCCTGCTGAAATTACTTGGAAAACTGGAGTGGATGTATTGTGTTTTTGTGGTACCAAGAATGGAATGGCATTAGGTGAAGCCATTCTTTTCTTCAATAAAGCCCTAGCAGAAGATTTTGATTATCGATGCAAGCAAGCAGGCCAGCTAGCTTCAAAAATGCGGTTTATTTCGGCTCCTTGGTTGGGTTTATTGGAAACTGGTGCTTGGCTAAAAAATGCTAGACATGCTAATCAATGTGCTGAATACTTAGAAAATCAACTATTAAACATAGAAGGTGTTAACTTGATGTTTCCTAGACAAGCTAACGCTGTATTTGTAAAATTACCTGAAGAAGTCATTCACAGTTTAAAAGCCAAAAACTGGCAGTTTTATACATTTATTGGTGTGGGGGGAGTACGTTTTATGTGTTCTTGGAACACTACTCAATTAAGGATTGATGAGTTGATTGATGATATTAAAAACGCAACAAAGTAAGCGATTTGATTACTTGAATCTATCCCACTAATACCAGAAATGTGATAATCTGCTTTTCAAATCAAAAAGGTATAATCACGGTATGGCTGGGCGGTTTGTTCGCGTAGCGTTCCGAAGGAAAGGATTAACAGACTAAGACTGGAGGCTGTTTGAAGATATATTTTCAAAAGAACCAGAAAAGCTATGGTCATAAGGGCAAAGGAATTTTAATACATACCCTAACTGACGGCAATGGAATGCCTTTAGCTAATAGTACAACAATCCTAAAATTAAATACGCTTGGGTTAAGGGTTATTGGTATAGATTATTGGTTTTTAAAGACGCGATAAATCGCGTCTCTACACTAGGGTTTTGTTGCTCATTTTAAACTGTATTGTCCTAAAATTGCTCCAGGTTATTATAACTGATAATGTCAGCGTTTACTTGGTATGTAACTCCAACTGCAATTTTGATTGTTGCCACAAACCCAAATGCTTATTTTTAGCATTAGCTTCTGCAATTAAAAATTGGGTTTTGCTCTCATAGCAATTTTGTAAAGATTCTTGGTCAACGACGGCATTACCTGACTCTACCAGAAGAAAATTTACTGACCGATTATCTACAAACACTTCACCCGCTGGGCGACCACTTTTAAGTTGTTCTGTGCTTCTAATCACGATAGGAGTTTGAGGTGGTAATAGCTGTTTTAGCTTTTGTATTGCTGCTAAACCATAACGCTTGTCAGTTGCCTCTGGTGCATTAATACACGCTAACTTGACTATAGTTGTTTGTCCTGCATTATCTTTTACCAAAATTGTGTTCCCATCTGTAACACCAACTACTGTACCTAGCACCAACATTAGTTGCAGTAATTCCATCATTTTATATCTGAGGGGGCGACATGAAAGCTAAAACGTAGACAGAATAAGCTTTATAGCCCTCAAACCTCGTAACTAATGCTCAATCTTATTGCGATTTAATTTCATTAATTTTTGAACAATACACTAACAATTATCCATGAAACTTACGCAGGGTTGACTATATAAACCGACATAAAAACTGTTATGTCTCCTGGTCAATCGTCCATATTCTTTGACTCTAGCAATATATTTTTGTACACCAATACACTTAATTTTTTGCCCTTGAAAGGTTGACATACTATAAGCATGCTTTCAAATAATATTGGTACAGGTAAAGCATTCGCCATTTTTTCTAGACTGACTTCTTTAATATCTTGTAGGACATTAATCAGCAGGTTTAAAAACAACAATTCGGACTCCGAGAGTTGATTTTCTAAGTTAGTTTGATACAATGGAGGTAACATTTTCAATAGATAGGTTTTCTTGACAATGAGTGATCTATCTTTTTTTACCATAATTCAGTCAAACCCTTGCATCAGTTGGAATATAAGGCGCGTGTCGCCCCTTCAGCGCAAAACGTTCAGCCTAATTATGATCAGGAAGAATTTCAGGGTAGTCAAGAAAATACTACCATTGAGAAGCTTTATCTCGTAAAGAACGTAAAAGGTTTATTGCTTCATATTTGCAATATTCTCCCTCAAGTGTCCCCTTTGCCAATACTATGCCACCTGAATTCTTACATTAGTGTTCTGCCACTACTAAAAAATACTGGTTATGTAACTGGGATATTGTGAACTTCTAGTATTTTTGCTTGTACAGATTTAATTTGTTGAATAGGAATCTCGATTATGAATTTAGCTCCTGCTCCTGGAGATGAAATACAGCCTAAATGTCCTTGATGTTTTTCTGTGATAATTTGATAGCTAATTGACATTCCTAAACCAGTTCCCTTACCTACCGGTTTGGTTGTAAAAAACGGATCAAATAGACGCTGTTGAACTTCTTGTGACATTCCTATGCCATTATCAGCAATCTCAATTGCAACCCAATCTGAGTTGAGTACAAGAATGCGGATAACGATTTGCGGATTGTCTGGCTGATTAATAACAAACAAATTTTCTAAAGCATCGATGGCATTAGTGAGGATGTTCATCAACACCTGGTTAAGTTGACCCACATAGCATTCTACTAAAGGCAGTTGACCGTACTCTTTAATAATTTCAATTGACGAAGGGTCGGATTTAGGTTTGAGGCGGTTTTGCAAAATCAATAGTGTACTTTCAATACCACTGTGGATATCCACAGTTTTCATTTGGGCTTCATCTAGTCGAGAGAAGTTCCGCAAGGATACTACAATATCACGAATGCGGTCGCTTCCCATTTTCATAGAATCTAGCAATTTTTTTAGGTCTTCAGTAATAAATTCTAACTCGTTCGCTGCGATGGCTGACTGAATTACTGGTGGAGGGTCAGGATATTGTAGTTGGTAGAGTTGTAGTATTTCTAGTAATTGTTGAACATATTCTTTAGCATGAGTAACATTACCATTGATAAAGCTAATAGGGTTGTTAATTTCATGAGCCACTCCAGCCACTAGTTGTCCTAAAGAAGACATCTTCTCAGTTTGAATTAGTTGCGCTTGCGTCTTTTTTAATTGTTTTAGTGCATCTTGAAGTTGTTGATTTTTTTCGGTTAATTCCCTCTCGCGCTGTCGCAAGGCTACCTTTGCCTTTTTCACAGCAGTAATATCTAAACCCATTTCCACAACCATTGGTTCACCATTCATATTCTTGAACGGATAATCATAAATCTGATACACATTGCCTGTTTTACTATCAACCCACTCCCAATGTTGCGGAGCATTAGTTTCAAAAACGCGAAAGGTAGGACAGACTGGACAAGGCTGCTTCAGCCCAGCGATCGCCTCATAACAAAGTTTCCCTGTGGGGTCTCCAAATACCTCCTGGAAGCGTTGGTTATAAAATCCTACGCCATAATCATTGGGTTGCAGATAAAGGAAAGCCGGTAGCTGATTCAGTAGGTTATGAAGGCTTTGGCGTTCAGTTGAGAGTGCTTCTATTTGGCGCAACTGCTGGTTGATATCTTTCCCTATTGCATAGATGAGTCCCTGTTGGCTAGTAGAAAGACTCCAAGACAACCACCGATAACTGCCATCTTTGTGAAGATAACGGTTATCCCAGTGCAAATTTTGCAGTGGTTCAGTTGGTAGCTGATTGATTGCAATATCATCTAGATGTACTAATTCTAACCAAGGATGCCCAATTAAGTTTTCTGGTTTCCATCCTAATACCTTTTCCCATGCAGGATTGACTTGCTGGTAGCAACCATCCCTTGAAATGATACAGAATAGGTCAGTTGAAAGGTTGAAGAAATCTTCTAGATTAAACACAGTAATCTTGCTATCTAAATTTTGTCCTCAAGGTAACTAAGTATATCCACTAGTCACAACGTCAAGATTACTGAATAATTATAAATACATGCATCATCACTGACATTCGTAACTGCGATCGCACTCTTGAGTTCATCAGCAGCCGGCTTCAGTGCAGGATTGACTCTGGTGGCAGAATTAACGGCTAACTGTGCGGCTTCATGAGATGAGGCTAAGGTTTGGGGTGTTTGCTCTTGTACGGCCTCTGTAGACTTCAGTCTTATGTAGTCTGACAAAAGTTTATAGTTAGCTTTAGCCATCTAGGTGTGGCATTAGCATAGCCCTTGGGTATCGCATATTTGCCTATCTGCCCATACTGGGGCATTTAGTTGATTTCTGAATCACACCAAAAGTGTGTCAGCATTATAATTGGCTTACTTTTTGTAAATGAGTTTTGCAAAGCGATCGCGTTGCTTCCTGGCTGGCGATCGCTTTTGCGTTATCACTACCTCAGTGTAATCAAAAAACTCTAAAGACACAAGGTGGTGTTGTAAATTAGAGGAGAGCTAAATGACAGAGGAGGTCTGCTTTGTGAAACTGTCCTATGTATCTCGTTTTACTTGGGATGAAGAAACAGCACAGCGATTGAGAAAACTACGGGGTAAAACTAGCCGAGATAAATTAGCGATTCAAGCTGGTCGCAGCAATACTTTTATCCAAAACCTTGAATGGGCAAACCCTGGAAATAGACCAGAATCAATTTCCAAAGAAGATGCATTTGCTATTTGTAATGCGCTTAATGTACCTATTTGGAAGTTATTTCCAGCGTTAGTGATCAATCCTGAAAGTTTACAAGAAATATGCAAAACTCTATTGATATAATACAAGACAGTGTTGTAAATTATATATACAAGAGAGGATTTGAGCGCGATGCCTCTCAGAGAAAGGAAGAAGCACTCAAAACTCAAACTAATCAAATTGAATTAGCAACAAAACTATTAGAAACCAATAGCCGACGGGATAAGTAGCCGCAGCCTAAAACTTGTAATGGCCAAGCCACCGCGAGATGATTCCGATGACCTACCACGTCTAAAAACTGGTTGTAAAAAACTTCAATCTTTGCAGAACAAAGGCGATTGTGAACTCCTCAATCGCCTTTTCAATTGTTGCCACGCGGCTGTACAGAGGACACGGTAACACCCCAATATCTTCCTACAGCTTTGTGCTGTCTGCTGTTTTGACACCATCTGATACGCTTTGCCTTGGAATTACTTTATGAGGCTTCGCCAATTCTAGATTGAGCGTTGTGCAAGCACAACGTTGTTCATGTAAATCAAAGGCGATCGCTTGCCTGAGAAACACTGCGATCGCCTTTCTATCCATAAGGAATCTTAAAATTATGCCACAAACAACAACAACTGTAACCTCTTGCGTTAAACCAGTTGAAGAACTGAGATCGGTAGAGATTTCGTTTGAAGATCACGAATTCTATGCAGGTCAAAAACTCGTAGCTAGGATTACCCACGACGATGACCTAACGCAACCTTGGATAGTAATGGTCAATGGTGAGGAGATCCATCGCACGAACACTTTTAAAAGATGCCATAGCTACATCACATGGCATTACCAGCGCGGAACACTGCCCATACAAGAAGAAGAAACCCCAGTCGCTACAACGGGGAATGAAATCATGGTACAGATTGCTGATGAATGCGAAAAGTACGGGTTTGAAATCCTAAACGATGGTATCTACGACCAGGATCAAAAGCTTGGCGAAGTAGGCTGTACTAACAGCAGATGGTGGGTTATTCGGGCAACTTTAGTGCATCAGCAGAAAGTTCCGTGTGATTCTGCCCTTGATGCGGTGTGGGTATTGTCGATGGTAGAACTGACGCAACCATCTTGTAAGGAACTGCTGGATAAGCCGTTTGATCGACTAACGGCTAATAATAGGAACAGCTACGGCAATATTAGCCATCCTCAGACGAGCCTCTTGATTGCGGTGGGTTCACAGACTCCGATTTTGCGCTGATAGAGGGAGTAGCGGCGTAAATGAAATGGTGGGCGTGGCTGAAATCTTCATCGGTCACGCCTACTGTTTTCTATTTTTAGCTACGCCTCGCTTAACAGATGACGAGATGACACAGCGATATAGCTAAAATTGTAGTTGAGGATGTCAGCAAGGAGAAAAGATGACAGACGATGTTAGATTTGACAATATTTACCTACGCCTCAATGAACTGACACAAGATGTTACAAACTTAAAAATTCAAGCAGGAACCATTGGAACATCTCAAACTGCCATAGCGAAAACTTTGACGCTGGCAACTGGTTTAGCTTCGGATATGCAGCAAGTGAAAGCAGATATTAGAGAAATGAAATCTGATCTGAGAAACTTAAACGCAGGCTTAGAAGAAGTTCTCAGGCTATTGCGTCAGAGAAACAGCCCAGAAGAATAGTTACACTTGATATAAATCACCAAGTTTTCCAGCACTTTTGTAATAGCAAGAGCGCTATTTTATTGGCTCTGCGCTTGATACATCTGAAATCAACGGCTTCGCCAATGTGAAAGTGAAAATGCTTTTGGTAAAAATAAATGACCCCTCAAGAAAATGCTGAATTACTATCTACACTGATGCGTCAGGAAGAGTTATTAAAGCAGTTAGTCGCAGCAATCAATAAACCAAAACTAGGATTGCACTCTGAAGCTGGCAGTTGCAAAATATACTGCAATCGTCACAATAGTTCGCTGTGGTATACCCTAAACAACAGTGAAGCGAGTGCGATTACCCATAACTGCCTTAACTGGATATCTAAAAGAACTCAAATTTGAGAAGTGTGAGCGCAGAGGTAAAGAAGTTTACAAGCTGCTGATTACAATTCAAGCAGACAGACCCTATATATTAGAAAGTGGTTATGATACTCACTTTGCTAAATCTGTATTAGCTGCGATCGCAACTCTGACCCCAGAACAATTATATTCTCCCATCACACACAGCCTACCCCTCTTCTGTCACTCTCCGGAATAAGCAAGTAGTTCAGGAGCTAAATCATCCAGAAGCATAAAAGGGTTTAAATTGATTCATAGCTGCAATTAAATGATTGAATCCCAGTAACAACTGTGAATTAGGGAAAATACTTAACCAGGGATAAATTAACCAAAATAGTAAAAGTGGTTGGATAATGAGATGCAGATTATCACATTTTTGACATTAGTGGGATAGGTTCATCAAAAAAGAGAGTCTTGCAAGTTGTGACTCAAACTTATCTTGACTTTTTAAGTGTTAATACGTTTTAAGTAGTATAAATAAATTTATACTACTGGAAAAATGATTTAGCGATCGCTTGTTTTTTAATGGATCTGACAAAACCGCATTGCTCTCACTACGACGTAACAATCGCTGTTGAGCCGATTAACGAGAAGTTTTCACGGGCAATTGAACGGGCTGTAAGTACTGATGCAGCATACGGACTCACCGAATATAACGGTTTAGTTTACGCCCTAACTGACTTATCTACTGGTTTGTTCACCTTTAACACCGATCCAACAGCAATCGGCTTAGAGGGCTTCCCAGAAGGCTTTATTGAATTTAGTGGTAGCGGTGCTAACAAGGTATCTGGAACGGCTACTGCCACCGCTTTAATTGACTTTGTAAACCTCAGAGGGTCTGGCTCTGGTTCTTTGATTATTACTGGCGGTGAGGGTATATTCACAGGTGCTACTGGCATACTAGACTTTTTTGAGAACGACACAATCAGTCCAAATCCAAACGATCCCATAAGAGGACAATCTGCAATCGGCTCATTTCCTTCATTAACCCCATATTCTCGCTCAATCAAACCCAACAACTTCTCCTCCACCTCCTTCAAATACGGCCGCTTCAACTCCCCCAGATACTTCAACATAGCACTTGGGGCCTCTTCCAAGTTCTTGCTTTCCCGTAGCCTACTGATGCGATCACAAATCACCTACATCTGCTGACACTCCGCAGGCAGATAATTGTAAGATTTGAGGTGCTTCAATTAATCTGTAAGGATGACGACGCTCAAACCCAAACCTGTCCTTGCAATACTCTTCAAAGGTTGAATGCGTCGAACGGTAGAGTCGGCGATCGCGCAATTCTGCCAACGCCTTACCTGCCTCAAAAAATGCCCGTTCCAGCTTCCGCTCCAGGTGAAGGCGATCCCGCTCCTCCGTTTCGGACAACTCCTCTACTTCAGCAGCAGTAACCATAATCGTTGCTGTAGCAGGATCTTCTGGATCAAAGATGTCTTCGGCAGAACTAGCGGATGGTTTTGAATTGTTGGATAGGGCAGAGATGGCTTTTTTGCGGTTCGAGGATGGTTTAGTCATGATTCCACCCTTTCAAATGGTATTTCTCAGACTAGATAACAATTTTATGGTTGTAGTCAGGAGGTACAATCGCTCGTAAAAAACTAAGGGCAAGGCGAGAGGAGTGAACTTGAGAGGTTAATCATCGAATTTCACTCCTAAGTCAATACCAAGTACTCGCTCAATTTTCCTTAATGTGTCTTCAGGCAAAGCATCTCGTATTCGTTCTGCCTCAATATCGTGCCAGTAAGATCGGCTGATATCAGCTTCTCCTGCCAAAACCTCAACTGAACGCCCATCAGCTTTTCTAGCTTGTCTGATTTTTCCTCCTAAACCTGAAATTTCAATGTCTGTGTAGCGTCTGATTTTCACTATATCTACCTAAACCACCTCCTTTAATGTAAAACGTCGTCCTACACTTACTATATAGTGTCGTGCATCAGTTGATAAGTGTAGAGCATCAGTCTACAATATTTGTATAGAGAAAGCGCCCCCGACCGGAAATCTGAAGCGCTTTTCTATGTCCATTAAGACTTTATCAATTATGACTTACAACATCTACAGTCATCAACAGCTGCAACTTCTAGCGAAACAGCAATGACACAAATACAGTTACTCGCTGCGATCGCCCAACAGATGGCAGAGCAAGAACAGCATTTACTTCAACAACAACAGCAACAGACTGAAATTTTGCATCGGCTAAAAGCCGTTGAAGTTGAGCAAGACAGAGTAAATACCCCATGTGGACATAAATACAGTGTTGTTGGTTTTGCTAATCTTCAAGGTTTAGAAATATCGGTGAAAGAAGCCGGTACTAAAGGTAGAAAGGCAAGTGCATTGTGTCGGAAGCAGGGCATAGAAATAGAACGCATTCATGACCCACGTTTTGGGAAAGTCGGTTTATATCCAGAAAGCGTGTTGATTGAGGTTTTCTCTACTGGTCAAAACTAACATGCCAATGCCAGAGCATATTACTGTTACCGAAGATGGTGAAGCACTCTTGTTTTAGGCTTGGGTAATGGCACATCCCGAAATCCCTGTATGCCTTACCGAGGGCGAGAAGAAAGCAGGTTGTCTCCTAACTTTGGGGTATGTAGCGATCGCACTTTCTGGAATCTGGAATGGTCGCGTGGGCAAGGAAGACTTGGAATACCTGCACCCTGATTTAGTCCCAATGGCTCAACACAAGCGTAAGTTTGTCATTCTCTTCGACTACGAAAGTAAGCCCAAAATCAAACAGCAGGTTTTTACTGCTACTCGCCGCACCTGCCAAGTCATTCTCCAACTTGCCTGCCAATGTGAAGTGGCACTACTCCCTGGACCAGAAAAAGGAATTGACGATTGGGTTGTAGCTTTGGGCAAGAAAGCTGAGAAAGCAGTGTCCACGATGATTGCCGATGCCTTGAGAATCAGCGAGTTAAACCAAAGATTTTTCGTGAATCGTGCCAGGGGGCTTCACATATTCAAACCTAATATTATCGTTAATACTCGCTATCTTTTTACAGTCATCCGCTCACTGCCTCAATCGGAGTTAGTTGGTTTGGCTTCTGACATGGGGACTGGCAAGACCGAAATCTTGGCAATGATTAGAAGAGATAACCCAGAAAGAAGCTTTTTGAACAACGGGCATCGGGTTACTTTGCTGAAAAATCTTAGCGATCGCTTGCAAACTGCCATGTACTCTGCAATTTCTTGCGGTGACTGGGCTAAAGCCAAAGCACTGAGTATCACTCTAGACTCATTGTATAAGATGGCGAATGGTTTACAGGCTTACGACATCTTATTTATAGATGAAGCCTGCCAGTATCTCGCTCACTTGCTCAAATCGAAAACCTGCAAAGATTCTCCAGAAGAATGAAATGACTGCCTTTCTCATCCGCATTGACAGAGAGACAGGCAGACGTGGTGCAGAGAAGGACTGGGCATTGGATGCTAGTTGTCAGATTGAAGCGCAACGGAATTGGTCGATTAATAATTTACGGGCTGATTTGTGATCGCTACTTGAAGAGATGGGGAATACGATTATTCCTTTGGGCGACGGTGGTGATGAAAGTACTTCTCGCTGGATGAAGGCGGCTGGTATCGCCATTGATGAAGAACATTATCGCAAGGTGGCGAATGCCAAATATATTGATAGGAGGACTTACACCAGTAGGCAGCATCAGGATTATCTCAAGCCGGAGGAGGTTTTGGAGTGTGAGAAGTTCCGCATACAGGATACTTATGGGATGAGCGTAACTCCTGAACTGGTTGAGCAAGATGATGGGGGACGCTTAATTAAGAAGATTGTCGCACTTGAAGCGATATTAGCAGCACCAGGAGAAATGATTACTGATGACCAGGGGCGAGAATTTGTCCCGCCGCCTGCTGTTGTTGCCGAACGTGATAAATCGGAACGGGAGCGATTAGCTATTTGCACAGACTGGAGCAACCATTCTACTGCGTGGTTGATGCGTCATCGGCTGGGACTCAGGGCAGTCCTAATGGATCTGATGGCTGGGGTTGAGATTAAAGGCGACGAGGCGATGATTCAGGCTTTCACTGAGTTCTCCAAGGTTTCAACAAAAGCAGGTATTGATGCTTCAACTGCCACGGTTACATGTGCTGTAACCATTGGCAGAGATCCAACCGATGGTGGATACATACTGTCTGCAAAATTAACTGTTGCTCTTCCTGGGGAAGACCGAGAGAAATCTGAACGGGTGGTTGCCCAAGCATACAAGCTCTGTCCCTACTCCAAAGCTATTCATGGCAATGTTGATGTGGAGGTGACGGTAGCTTGAATCATCTCGACATTATGACTGTTGATAGTCAGAACTGTCCACTTCGTGGATGATTACTGTGCGGTATATGAAGACAGATGGGATTACTTGGAATTTTAGATTAAAGCATCCACCTATGTGTGAATACTCTCTTCTTATCTCAGACTGTTACTGGGCACATCTATTGCTCTGGCTACCCCACTGTTCAAAGCAATAACGCCAAAAACAACTCCTCGACCATCGTTATAGTCTGCTTGATGAAAGTTGGGGAATGCCCCCGCGTAACCATTCCTGCCTGCCCAATCGTTAACTGCGCGGAATCTTTCTTCCATTGTTCTTGGATTACCTAATTCAGACATCAGCACATCTATTGAGAACAAGAGCTTTTTTCACCAGGCTGTTTCATAAAAATCTGGCGATAAGCGTTGCAATCTTGGGCAAAGACCATGCCATTCGACCACTGATTGTCGCCATCCAAGGTGCTAATAAACCCCAGCATGACATTCGGCTGTTGGAGACGCGCAGAAGTTCCCAGATCGCTCAGTAGACGATTCACTTCACTTTGACTCAGCAGAATCAGTTTGCTCATAAGGATCGTGTTGTAGGTTGCAGGCACCACATTGGGATTGAAGTATTCGCTGGGGTTGGTGTAGCCCGTATCGTTGATCTTCAGGTAATCGGCGTTGAAGCGTTGCAAGCTGGTATTTTCGCCGGCTCCACTACCCAACACCTGATTGAAGTATTGGTCTGGGCTTGTAAGGTATTCCTTCAGTTCCTGCTTGGTCATACCGATCGCAGACTTTAGCAACGTATTCAGCATATCTTCCTTCAGTTTACGGATCGGTTCGAGAAGAAAGTCTGGTGTAATTGCGTCGATAATATCGCTGACTACACCAATAGTCAGACCGACAAAATCAGGAGCTCCTGACATTGACAATAAATGATCCGTGACATATCGCTGCAACACATTTTCCGCTTGTTGCGTGTCTGCTGATCGACCGGGGTTAAAAAACAGTGCCTTTGCCACCTCATGGCTAACCCCAGGCCAAGCCCGAAGACCACTGTCAATGTCATCCCGCCATGCTTCTTTGTAGGTGACTTGAATCCCATTAGCGGCGACGTAAGCCGCTTTTTCAGCTAGGATGGCCACTCGGTTACAACTAAAGTCCAAGGGGCGACAGGCGTTGGCGCGGCGATCATAGTCCGCTTTTTTGGCATAGTAAGCATCGATATCACGCTGGAGATTAGCCCGCAAGGTCGAATAAATCCGAGGAATGGAAAATTCTGTGCCATTAGCTCCAGCTCGCAGTAGCTGACTATCCAGAGATGTTCCCGGTCGAGCATCGACCATGTTTTGGTAAATAAAGTCGTCAGCACCACTAATGCTGACATTAAAAAAATTGGCATCCAGGGCACTGGCATCTATACGTTTATCAATATAGCCCTCTAGAACGATATGCTTCACTGCATTGGCAGGTCCTGTGGGTGGCGTGATGGCAAAGGAGCCGCCCGAGAAATTATTGACAAAGGTATGACCGTACATATCCCCAGCCGCATGGGTGAGGTAGCCCACCGTAAACGCCCGAACTGCTGCGGTATTAGTGACGTTTGCGCGGTTCCATAGATAGGTCAGCCAAGCATCCGACCCCCCGGTAATTCCCGTATCTGACGAGGATGGGTGTATCACTTGCTGCCCAGTTAAGATGTCGGGATAGGCATCAGGTCCCAAAATTCCAGCACGGTATTGGGGGGCATGGCTGCGGAGGGCGGCAAGAATGCTGGGATCGACTTGGTAAGTACCGACTTCTCCAATAATTTGCCCATTATCATAGTTCACCCGAGGAATCGTGACTTTCCCGTCGTCTAAGGCATCATCAAGAGCCTGTTCGCCAAGGTAGACATGGGTGGTCGGCTTCCAAGCCCAAGCTTCCGTAGGATGCGATAGCAAACCGAGGGAAATGATAAGTAGGCTCGGACTACCCACTTTTAGCCAGTGCCAGAGAGAATGAAGTGTCGGTAGCATGGTGATCGGGGTGTTGCTGAATTAAGAGATGATTCGAGGTAAGTTGCGATTTATTTAACCGTTAAGTTATGAGCGAACACTCTTAAGATTACTGTCTACTTTCCTAAAAAATGAGCGATCTTATTTATACTTAACCTTCGAAAATTGCTGCTATTGAGTTTGGAGCAAATAATCTCTATTGCCAAGCCATTGAAAACATCTTGACCATTATCAAATGACTAAATCGCTTAATAGCATCCGATGGTCGGAATTTCCACCTTTGATAGTTTTACAATCTACTACTTTGATATCATTACTAACAAAAATATAATCTATCGGCAGCTTAATTACGCCTATAATCAAGGCTGGTAACTGAACAGAAGTTGTCGGTTCAATCCATGAAGGTTCTACTCCAAAGCCCAATTTTGTATTGTGTAGTTCCGTTTTTTCAACTAGTCTTTTATAGTAGGGCGACCAAGGAGTTAGGTTTAAGTCACCTGCAAATATTAGTCTTTTATCCTTTTGAGCTTGTAAGTACTGAGTTACTTCAGCTAATGCGGTGTTACGTTTAGCAAAAACATCAGGTTTGATCGGTACTGAAGGGTGGGCTGCTACTAAAGTGATATTTTTAGTGCCAGTTTTTACAGATGTGGTTAAAATCGTTCCTGCACTTAGTGTCTTTCCTTGAGGATTTACCAACCCAAAGCGGCTAAAAACAGCCAACCCACCACCACGAGTCCGGTAAGCAAAGGGTAAAGTAGCTTGCAGGTGCTTGGTTAGTTCCTTCATAGCTGGCGGGCTGATCTCGATTAATACAGCTATATCAGGCTTTTGCTGTTCAACGAGATTAGCGACCCTGGTCAACTGAGTATTTTGAATATTGATGTTAAATTCTATAATTCTAAGAGATTCGCCTCGCCCTTGATGGCTATTAGGCAGATACCAAGGTAATATCCAAACGCTATTAAACGCTAGCAAAGCAAGAGCAAAAAACAGTGTGCCCTGCCAGCGAATTCCAGCCAACCAAGCATACAAAATCCCGATAGTGATTAGTAAAGAGACTAAAAAGTAATAAACTCTGCCGTGACTTAATAACTCGAAAGGATACCACCAAAGGAAACCAACACCTATTGAAAGAAGGGCAGTAATCCCCAGTAGAAGGTTCAATAAAATTTGGCTATAATACTTTAACATCTAATACTGATATTTATACACAAAGATACTTAGCTATATATACAGTACTTACAAAGCTTATTACTGAAATTATACTAATTTTTAGTCAAACCATGATAGCCGATGCTGTGAAGAACTTCCACATTGGGTGAAATTGCTGAATCAGTAATCTGCATAGATACTTATAAAATTAGTTCTGTTACATACGAAAGATTTGTATTATGGCAACAGCCCCAATAAGCTCTCTAATATTTTGTATCCCCATTTGAGTGTTAGTAATCCGCAGAAAATTGCTAGGATCAGACTACCTATGATACCTGTGGTTATAGGTTCTGCATATCCAAACCAATCTGTATAACTCCAATACAATGCAGCGATCGCTACTCCAGTTATTACACCAATACCAAAACGCTTAATTAAGCTACCAACCTTTTCGGGTTTTAATTCAGGTGTATTGACTTCAGGGGGTAATGGGTTCATAAAAAACCTTTGCCTTTTTGGACAACAGAGGCGCTCTGCTTCCCATTTTAGTCTTACTTAGTTATCGAATAAACATTCTTGTTACTTTTTACCAGTTTGAGTTAGGTTGGGCGAATGAGCGCACTGCTTCACTCACTTTCGTGCGATGGCGTAACCGCTTTTTCCGTTGGCGTTCGTCGAACGCGAGTGCGTCTCGTAGAGAAGACGTGCCGAACGCGAGTGCGTTCCGCAGGAAAGGCATTGCCTCTCGAATGCGAGTGCGTCTCTGAAAGAGAAGAGAAGCTATCGCTCAAAAGCTTGAGATAACAAATCATCCGGCTATGTCTTTACCACTCTTGTAAGTCATAGCTCTGGGTTTTCTCTTCTTGAGAGGGACTACTGATTTTTTAGGTGCTTGTGGCGGACGGCATGTTTCACAGTAGAGTGGTCGCACACCAAAGGTTTCTCGTTGTGTGGGTTGTTCGCACTGCTTACATACGAAGTTAAAAATGCGAGTATGAATTTCCCGCTTATGCGCTCTGACGGTGTACTCTCGGACATCAATTGTTTTGCTGGGCATTGATTACCTATTGTGGTCTTACTTCTATAGTTTTTCATATTAGTTCTGCAAGACCCGTGCATCATCTGAGTAAAACATCCTTTTAATCAAATAAATACTCTTGGATGTCATTTTGATGTTGGCGGAGAATACTTATAGCTTTGACCTGGATTTGACGAATGCGCTCTCGACTGAGGTTTAACTGTTGGCCAATCTGAGCGAGATTGAAATGCTGATCATTTTCTAGCCCAAAGCTTAAAGTCAACACTTGACGCTGTATTGGTGTCAATGGTTCTAAGAATTTAACTACGTCTTGCGATAGAAGTTCTTGGGTAAGGAGTTTTTCTGGTGAAGCGCCAACGTTTGCTAAAATTTCGCCCAATTCTGTCTCTTTCTCATCTCCGACTTGTTTATTTAAAGAGATGGCTGTTCGAGAGGCGGCGAGATATTCTCGAAGTTTATCTGTACTTATGTTTAAGAGTGTTGCAATTTCTTCAGCAGTGGCATGACGACCGAGTTTTTGAAAGCTTTCTCGCTGCACTTTTTTAATTTTATTAAGTATTTCAGTGAGGTGAACAGGCAATCTAATAGTGCGGGATTGTTCTGCAATTGCTCTGGTTATAGCTTGACTAATCCACCAGTAGGCATAGGTTGATAGCTTATAGCCTCGGTTGGGATCAAACTTTTCTATACCTTTTTGTAAACCGATTGCTCCTTCTTGGATCAAATCTAGAAATTCCAAATTGCGGTTCTGATATTTCTTGGCAACAGATACTACCAGCCGCAGGTTTGCTGTCACCATTTTCTGTTTAGCTTTTTGACCAAGGTGTAGTGCTGCTCGGACTTGTGCTTCGGTTTTTTCAACAGCATTGGCTAATTGAGTCAAAGTTGGTTCCCGGTCTAGCTGTTGGGTGAGTTCATTTTTAGATTGGTGACATACTCCCCGCACCGCCTCTGGGACGGCGGGGGCTTCTCAGTGACTCCCGGCAACCCGTCGGATATTTCCTGAGCTTTCTAGGACGGAATGCCCCGCCGCCCTTTGTTTTAAATTTCGCGGTTGTAGTCGTTGGTTAGCTGGATGATGCGATCGCCCTCACGTAACAAATTCCCACCTCTATTAATCTCCACCTTGCTGGGGCTGGGCGGGTTGATCAACTGCTGCAAGACTGTGTTCAGGTTACGAGTCCCGATTACTCCCCGTGTCATCGGGCAAAGCACTTGGACATCAGTGGCCCGATTGTAACCTAAGCGTGGAATCAAATCGGTAATCAACTCGCAAATTGCCTGTACACCATGTTCGGGCTGATGTCCGCCGCCGTGCCAAATACAGTCAGACACAGGATTGTCAGAAATCGGTTCAATCGTGGGATAAATTCCTCGATTAATCTGATGAGCAGCAGTGATAATTGCACTTACTTGTTTGAGCTTGGCGGAATACCTGAGTTAACCGCACTACTGGCACACGACCAGATAATTATAGTACATAAATACTATGCTTTTTTGAGATTACAGTAATAGTAGATGATAAAGTC
Organism: Nostoc sp. DedQUE12b; assembly: GCF_034530835.1. Classification (NCBI taxonomy): domain Bacteria; kingdom Bacillati; phylum Cyanobacteriota; class Cyanophyceae; order Nostocales; family Nostocaceae; genus Nostoc; species Nostoc sp. DedQUE12b. Next base: position 64,349 of record NZ_JAVRCI010000020.1, read on the forward strand.
GAAAATGCTTTGCTTCACCATACGATGATTACGAGCGCAAGCTATGGAAGTTACGCCTCAAAGGTTGGTAAGAGTGAAAGATGTTGTAAAAAGCCGTAGATTTTACTCTAATAAAGCTTCAATTTGCCCTAACAACTTCTCTAAAACTTTTGCTTTATTAGGATCTTCCCAGACTTTAGCTTGCTTAACTCGCTGATAGGCTTCCTTCATCCGATTAGTCAGAATATTCGGCTGAGAAGACTTAGGAGGTTGATCTGCCGTGGCTGAATCTTAATTCCTAGACCTGTGGTTAAATTGCCTTGGGTATCAAAGTCAACTACAAGGCAGGAGGAACTTTCTGCCAGCAATCCACTTAGTGCGATAGTAGAGGTTGTCTTGGCTACTCCTCCCTTTTGATTAGTAACTGCGATAATCATATTTTCTTAGTACTATGCGATTCTTGATGAAAAAACATATATATATTAGTTACAGAATGAACTGATTTTATGACAATTTAAGTAGACCGCAAAGATTTTCACAAGTTTTACACCAAAGTAGTGAAAAACTAATGCTCTAAATTGCTTGTTACCTAAAAAGCTAACTATACTTTCGTTCTGGCGATGAGGAGCGTAACAAAGGCCGTCTTGGCTGGAAAGTTTGAGCGAATCAACGGGTCAATTACGTTCTTGTCAGGTCGCTGGGTGTACAAAAGTATGTGAATCCCTGCGCCACCTGCTTTTGCAAGCAACTTCATCAGCGCAGTCTCAATGCGATCGCAGTACTGATCATGGGAAAGTAGATCAAAACATTCATCAATTAGACAAATCACTCGCGGCATGACAAAATCAGGTGCAAACCGCAGGTTGTACTGTGCGATCGTTTCAATACTGCTGTGGCGCTCAAATTCTTGGTAGCGCAACAAGCACAGCCGTTCGGTAGCAATAGTTTTTAATGAAGTTATCTCTAGATTTATTAGCTAAATCAGTAAAATAACTAGTTTCTTTATTGCCCAAAAATAAATTATAAGATTCTCCTGAACTATTTTATAACCAATCTGCCTGGATAAACAGTAGTAAAGGTACACTTGATGACCAGGTACTTGATCCTTTGGATTTGGGAGAAGATTGGTTTGAAATTTTACTTCCTTCCCTACAATTAGTATTATAGCCGTAGCCACATAAGTTAGGACGCTGCTTGCTTGAGAACGGTTTCTATTGCATCACGCAAATTATCGGATGTGGGTAACAACTTACGAAGCCTACTTTTGAGCCATGCCCAACACTTTTCAATCCGATTGAGGTCTGGCGAGTAGGGCGGAAGGTAGAGGAGGTGGCATCGAGCGGCTTCAATTAATGAAGCAATGCGACCACCATGATGAAATGTCGCATTATCTATAATCACCCACTCACCCGAACGCAACACCGGAATCAAACAAGAATAAGCCAGGTTTCAAACACGGTTCGGTTACACGCTCCCTCAACGGTAAATGGTGCAATCAATTGCCCTTCTCGAAACGAACGCAATCATATTAATGCGACCTTGCCGCCGACCTGATTTAAGGTCGTAGAAGCGTTCGCCAACAGCAGAGTATCCGTAGCCATAGTTGTCGCGTTCATCCATACCAGATTCATCAACATATACTAGATGCGATGCTTTCGGATTTTTCAGTTGTGCTAAAAATGCTACCCGTTTGGCTTCGTCTCGTTGGCTATATCCGTAAGTTTTTTTTTACGCGAATGTCCGATCTTTTGTAATGCCCTGGAAATCGTGCGCTGGCTAATCTTTCCCTCCCATAACTGTGCCATCTCACTCTCTTGTTTATCCCCATGCTCTTTGACAAAGGAGCGAAACTTCTGCCAATCACCGATTTTGCTATTGTCTGACGATGCTTTCCTCTGTTTGGGCTTGACATCACCTGTTTCGGCTTTGCGCTGAAACCATAAGTTAATCGTGTTGCGACTGATATTAAACAAAAGGCTTGCCTCACACTTTTTGAGACCATCTAATTCAATCGCTTGCATAACTTTTCGCCGGAAATCATCACTATAAGCTTTTGCCATCAGGATGGGGTAGATTCAATGCTAACTCTTATAGTTTACGTCCTAATCTTTATGGCTATGGCTATAGTTTTTATACAATAGTTACAGCAATATTGCTTAGAAGATACAACCTACTACCAAAAACGAAGTTTATGTACATTATTGCTACTAGAAAAAAAGGTAAAATTTCCTTTCAGGAAGAGTTTTGAAATAGGAAGTATCTACCTTTATGGAAAAAAATATATCTGCGAATCTAAATTTTGCCGAGTCATTATCAGAATTGTTCCCAAATGAATCCAATTGAAACCCAATGGCATCAACTCAAAACTCATGAAATTGCCGGACAAATGTTTGATAATGAGTACGATTTAGCCATTGCTGTCATGGATGGCATGAAAACTCGTAGCCAAGCAGGTGAATACACATTGGAGCGTTTTATATTTACAGCAGTTTTCAAATGAATAGACCACAGTGGGCAAACCAACCCCAAGCATCATCAGAGGAAATTTGCTCATTCACAATCTGAGTTAAAAGTTGATTTAGTGTCTCATGGGTTGTAACTTTTGCCGCTCGCAAACAGTGCTTCAGTTTTGACCAGCATAATTCAATTGGAGATAAGTCAGGTGAGTAAGGAGGTAAAAAGACAAGACGTGCGCCAACTGCTTCAATTGAGTCTCGAATCACCGCAGCAGTATGTACTGATAAATTATCCATCACGACAATTGCTCCAACCCATAATTGTGGTGCTAAAATCTCTCGCACGTAAGTTACAAAGACATCAGTATTGACACTACCGGAGATACTCATGGTCGCAATTAGTCCATCCAAACTTAAAGCTCCGATAAAAGATATATTTTGCCCTCGATTGCGAGGACATGAATCGTGCAATCGCTCACCACTTTTTGCACGTCCGTACAGTCGCGTCATTCCTAACTTCAAACCGGATTCATCTACAAACACCAAATTATGTGGGTCTACACCCAAAACCCAATCTCGATACTCAAAACGCATTTGATTTACTCGTTGACTATCTTGCTCGCTAGCATATAGTGTTTTTTTTAGTGGTCAAATTCAGCCTTTGAACTGCTCGGTGCATAGTCGCAACGCTGACTTCAATACCACTTTTGGCTGCAAAACCAGAGCATAACTCTTCAAGTATTGCGTCTGGTTGCCGATCAACCAACTGCTCAACTACTGGTAAATTGCTATTCCTGATTTTAGCGATGCCTTCGGCGAGCTACGCTAACGCGCCACCTCCATGAGGCAAAGGTGCCACTTGTCCTGTATCTCGATAGCGACGAATTAACCTTTTAATGAAGGATAAGCTCACTTGAAAGCGTTCAGCCAGTTGCCGTTGCGACCCTTCTTGGGCTTCATAAGCATCTATCACACGTTGGCGTAAATCAGTTGAGTAAGGAGCAGGCATAACTATGAGTATTTTTGCTGCCTCTCCAGTTTCCTAAATTTGTGGTCTATTCAATTGAAAAACGCTGTAATGGAATTCGCTATCTCGATCGCTGGACTGTTGAGCAGATAATGGCAGCCATTGTTGCTGCAAATGATTAAGCTTTTTGATCCTTATCCCAACAAGTATTTCAGTGGGGAGTATTTCATAACTTCTATACCGACGACAAGAATCAGAAATTTCAGCAATTTAGCAAGAATACAGAGGCGATCGCAATGATAGTTTTTATATGGAAAAAAGTTCAAAAAATGTTGCTGTGCTTATTTGCATTAAGTGTTGTCGTTGTCATATCAATGCATCCAACACCAGCCACCTCCAAGGAATTACCTCAAGCGTCCAACTCTAAACCTGCGATCGTTCTCGTTCATGGGGCTTATGCTGATGGTACATCATGGCAACACGTCATTCCATTGTTGGAGAAAGATGGCTATAGAGTAACTGCTGTGCAGATTCCGCTGACCTCGCTTGCTGATGATGTCGCAACGACGAAGCGGGTGATTGATGCTCAAAAGGGTTCTGTTGTTGTAGTCGGACATTCTTATGGTGGAAATGTAATCACGGGTGCGGCGGCTGGCAATTCACAGGTGAAAGCTTTGGTTTATGTTAATGCTTTCGCACCAGATGTCGGTGAAAAGACGAGTGATTTGAATAAAAGGTACGCAGCACCTCCGATTAGTACGGCAATTGTGTCTGATGCTGCAAACTTTCTCTATGTAGATCGCGGGAAGTTTCACGAATTTTTTGCCCAGGACGTATCGAAGGCTGAGGCGCGAGTGATGGCAGCAACCCAAAAGCCGATCGCCAGCGCAGCCTTTGAGCAATCAGTGAATGAAATCGCTTGGAAAACGATTCCTTCCTGGTTTATCGTCACTCAAAGCGATCGCGCCATCAACCCTGAACTTCAGCGATTTATGGCTAAACGGATTGGTGCTAAGACAACCGAAGTTAACTCCAGTCATGTTCCTTTTATCTCTCATCCAAAAGAAGTTACCAAAGTGATTGAAGCAGCAAGCACGGCTCTGTAAAGTAATCCCAATTTAACGATTTGTTAGTGAGCTAAGTCCTGCAAACCAATGAGACGCAAGTTTGGTTTCTAGCAGAACATTTGGTGGATACAGCATTGGTACGCAGTTAAATTCAGCAGAGCGGGTGTTGTAAATCAAATAACTAACTAACAGTATCTCAGCGATCGCTCTTTCAATCAGTTCATTCTTGACTCCATTTATCCATTGTAGATAACAGAGGAAGAGAACTTTATGACTAATTATGACTACATTGTAATTGGTGCAGGGTCAGCAGGTTGTGTGGTTGCCAATCGTCTAACCGAAGACAATGACACAACTGTGTTACTACTCGAAGCGGGCAACCCAGATACAAAACCAGAGATTTTCATCCCAGCAGAGTGCGTCAATCTACTAGGCTCAGAGGTGGACTGGAGCTATTTCTCTGAACCAGAACCCTTTTTGAATAATCGCAAAATCTTTTGTTCCCGTGGCAAAGTCTTAGGAGGCAGCAGTTCGATTAATTTCATGATGTATGTCTGAGGCAATCATCACGATTATGACCACTGGCAGGAGTTGGGAAATCCTGGTTGGAGTTACCAGGATGTCTTGCCTTATTTCAAGAAATCTGAACACCAGCAACGCGGTGCCTCCGCCTACCACGGAGTTGATGGGGAGTTGAGCGTTACCGATCTCATTGCGCCTACTGCAATTTCTCAACGATTTGTAGAGGCATCTGTGGCAATGGGATTTGACTACAATCCTGATTTCAACGGTACGCAGCAGTCAGGAGCCGGACTCTATCAGCAAACTATCAAGGAGGGTAAACGGCACAGTGCTGCTGCTGCGTTCCTTGTACCCATTGCCCAGCGTCGCAATTTGACCATAATGACTGGGGCATTGGTGACTCGATTGTTGTTTGAGGGAACCCGCACCGTTGGGGTGGAATATCTGCACGAGGGAATGCTGCACCAAGTCAGGGTTGAGCGGGAAGTGATTTTAAGTGCGGGCGCGTTCGATTCGCCCAAGCTGCTAATGCTTTCCGGCATTGGGGATGCAGCACACTTACAAACATTAGGGATTCCTGTTGTCGTCGAGCTGCCAGGTGTTGGGCAAAACCTGCAAGACCACATTTTCTCTCCTGTGGTATACCAGGCAACTCAGGATTTACACTTTGCCAGCACCAGTAGTATCGGGGAAGCTGGATTATTTTTGCATAGCAAGTGGAATTCAGCGGTTGCACCCGATTTACAGTTTCTATTCGGTTCCATTCAGCTCTTACCCCCTGGCTATGCTCCAGCGGCATTTGGATTTACGGGTGCAGTCGCTTTGACCCATCTGCAAAATATTGGCAGTGTCGGTTTGCGTTCGCGAAGCGTGGGCTCTGCCCAAACGCCTGATCCTAAAGACACACCGATGTTGCGGATGAACTATCTGCAAAATGAAACCGATGTGAAGAAGCTAGTTGAAGGAATTAAATTAATGCGGCAATTGTTTCATAGCAACTTCTTTGATGAGTTTCGTGGTGCAGAAATTGCTCCGGGTGCTGAGGTTCAGAGTGATGAAGCACTCGTTGCTTATATCCGCAACAATTGCAACACAGTGTGGCATCCGGTTGGCACTTGCAAAATGGGCATTGACCCAATGGCAGTGGTCGATCCTGAGTTGCGGGTACATGGGGTTGAAGGATTACGAGTTGTTGATGCCTCCATCATGCCAACAATCACCACGGGAAATACGAACGCACCCACCATCATGATTGGTGAAAAGGCAGCGGATTTAATTAAAGCAGGTCGCACAGCACGAACGGTTCTCAGCAAATCTAACGTCCAAAATCCGGCGTATTCACCTACTTAGAAACGAGCGATCATCTTTGATTAATCTCAAATTATCATACCTGTTGAGCGTTTATCGGTCGATGTTAAGCAAACAGAACACTCGACCTCTGTAAAGGAATACACAATGGCACTGATTACAACACCATTCGGACGACATTCCACCGCCGCCGAGGTCGTAGAAGGAATTGATCTTTCCGGCAAGCGGGCGATCATTACGGGAGCTGCATCGGGCATCGGCGTAGAAACGGCGCGGGCACTGGCTCAAACTGGAGCGATCGTCACACTCAGCTGTGCGTAATACCGATGCTGGAGCGCAAGCCGCGGCTGACATTATGGCTACTACTGGGAACCGGAATATTCATGTTGCTCCGCTTGATTTAAGCGATCGCAACTCAATTGCCAAGTTCATTGCTGCCTGGCGTGAGCCACTGCACATCCTCGTTAATAATGCAGGGGTAATGGCACTGCCCGAACAGCGCACACCCGAAGGCTGGGAGATGCAATTTGCCACTAACTATCTCGGACAGTTTGCCCTAGCGCTCGGACTACACGACGCTCTCGCTGCCGAGGGTGCCGCCCGTATCGTGTCGGTTAGTTCTAGCGGGCACCTGATGTCGCCCATTGTGTTCGATGATATTCACTTCATGTTCCGTCCTTATGATCCGTGGTTGGCCTATGGACAGTCCAAGACCGCAAGTATCCTCTTTGCTGTGGGTACTACTGCGCGCTGGTTCAAGGATGGCATTACCGCTAATGCCCTGATGCCCGGGGCGATCGCAACCAACCTCCAGCGTCATACGGGCGGTCTTAGAACCCCACCTGAGCGGCAGAAGACAATAGCGCAGGGTGCGGCAACTTCCGTTCTGTTGGCAACCTCTGGGCTACTAAAGGGCGTTGGCGGACGCTATTTTGAGGACTGCAATGAAGCCACTCTCGTCACCAACGGGAACGGCTATATGAGCGGAGTTGCCCCCTACGCCCTGAACCCAGACAATGCCGATCGGCTCTGGAATGAATCGTTGCGCCTGCTCGCTTGACCTGGCAGTAACAGTGAGCTTCAGGCTGTTAATGAACAAATTGCCGATCGTAAGCCTGCCAGCCTTTCGTCCATCATGCCCACGATCACCACGGGAAATACGAACGTACCCACTATCATGATTGCTGAGAAGGCAGCAGATTTAATTAAAGCGGAGCGTAGCAAAGTCTTCCCAACAAGCTTAATGTTAAAAATTTGTCACACTTGTCTATCTAAAAACGGCATGAACGCCTGCCTTATCTGAACCGCAAACTTGAGCATTCGTAACACAATTTATTCATTAGAAGCATCTATTCCATGATAAAATCATTCTGGCTTCTTGGTTCTCGCCTCACTATCCTCGCCGATCACACCACGACTGACGGTAAATACGACCTGATTGAGGGCTATTTCACTCCTGGTACACAGACTCCACCCCATCGCCATACACGCTATTCCGAACAACTTTATGTGCTGGAAGGAGAGTTTACTGTCTGGGCAGGTGAGAACAAGGTTGTGCTAGGCGTTGGTGAAAGCTTCTTCATCCCGCCTAACACCATCCATGTAGTCGCCGCACTTAGCGATAAACCAGCTCGCGGGTTGGTTGTTGCTGCGCCTAGTGCCTTTGCTCAACTAATAGAAGCAACAGGGACGCTAAACGAGAATGAAAAAACTGACTTGGAATTATTCATGCGCGTCTCTAGCGAAATTGGCGATGAAACTCTGGGTGCGCCCGGAGATATCCCTTAGAGATTAAGCTGACTATTCTTCCTCCTGACTCCACTCTCCATTCGTAACTGACCACTTTAAACCCAACAATCAAAGGATTAGCATAATGGAAAAACTAGAAGGAAAAATCGCCCTTGTCACGGGTGGCAATAGTGGTATCGGTCTTGCCACAGCCAAACAGTTTGTTGCTGAAGGTGCCTATGTCTATATCACGGGTCGTCGCCAAGTCGAACTGGATGCTGCTGTAGAAGCCATTGGTAAAAATGTTACAGCTGTACAGAGCGATGTTTCTAATCTGGCAGACCTCGATCGTCTGTTTGCCACCATCAAGCAAGAGCAAGGACACCTCGATATCATCTTCGCTAATGCTGGCGGTGGACAAATTGCCCCACTTGGAGCAATCACTGAGGAACACTTTGACAAAACATTCAACGTAAACGTCAAAGGTTTGCTGTTCACCGTACAAAAGGCGCTGCCACTGTTACCAGAGGGCGCTTCTATTATCCTGAATGCTTCGATTACTTCTATAAAAGGTACGCCAGCTTTCAGTGTTTACAGCGCTACCAAAGCCGCCGTGAGATCGTTTGCTCGGAATTGGATACTCGACCTCAGAGAACGCAAGATCCGAGTGAATGCCATTAGCCCTGGTGTGGTTCCGACTCCTGGTTACGATCATTTGGGACTGAATGACCAGCAGTTGCAAGAATTCGTGGACAGCCAAGCTGTCACTATCCCATTAGGGCGAGTCGGCACAGCCGATGAGATTGCCAAAGCGGTTGTTTTTCTGGCTTCAGATGACAGCAGCTTTGTTAACGGCATTGAGTTGTTTGTTGATGGCGGTATGGCACAGATTTGAAGTCCAAAAGGAGTTGAAGATGAAGCTGATCTCTGTTAATGTCGGCCTGCCGCGTGAAGTGACCTGGAAAGGAAAACTCGTCCGCACTGGAATTTTCAAAGAGCCAGTTAATTCGAGAGTGATGGTGCGTGAACTCAATTTAGATGGCGATCGACAGGCTGATCTAACCGTTCATGGTGGTTTAGACAAAGCAGTTTATGTCTATCCCTTTGAGCATTACGACTACTGGCGAGATGAATTGCCTGACACAGAGTTAACGCCAGGAATCTTTGGTGAAAATTTCACAGTTACAGGATTTAAAGAAGAGGAAATTAACATTGGCGATCGCTTCAAAATCGGCAATGTAGAACTAATAGTTACTCAACCGCGCTTACCTTGCTACAAACTAAGCATTCGCTTTGGGCGCTCGGATATGGTGAAACGATTTCTCGCCAGTGGTCGCACCGGATTTTACTTTCGGGTTTTGCAAGAGGGCGAAGTTGGAGTCGGAGACACTTTAGAGTTGATGAGTCGAGATACTAACAATATTACTGTTACTGATATCACTAAGCTTTATGTTCGTGAGCGAAACAATCCAGAGTTACTGCATCGTGCAGCTCAACTCCAAGCGTTACCTGAAAGCTGGCGGGACTACTTTCAGGAACAGATCCGTCGTCAGGATGTGAGATAGCTCGACCTGTCGTAAAACGACATCATATCACTTTTATCACTTACAAGGAGTAATCCCATGACTACATATCGTACAGTATCGATCGATGGTTTAGATATCTTCTACCGTGAAGCTGGTTCTCGTAATAATCCGACGATTCTGCTATTGCATGGCTTTCCAACCTCGTCCCACATGTTCCGCAATCTTATACCTGCCCTCGCTGATAAATTCCATCTCGTTGCTCCTGACTACCCTGGCTACGGCAACAGTTCGATGCCAACTGTAAATGAATTTGACTACACGTTTGATCGCTTGGCTGAGATTGTGGAAAAATTCATTGCTGCGATCGCTCTCAAAAAGTACAGCCTTTATGTGATGGATTATGGTGCGCCGATAGGCTATCGGATTGCCGCTAAATATCCAGAGCGCGTGCAATCTCTGATTGTTCAAAATGGCAATGCTTACGAGGAAGGTCTGCGCGAATTCTGGGAGCCGATTAAGGCATACTGGCAAGAGCAATCGCCTGAGAATGCTGAAAAGCTCAAATATCTTGTCACCCTGGAAGCGACGAAGTGGCAATATACTAATGGTGTTCGCAATCTAGAAGCGATCAGCCCCGATACCTGGACTATCGATCAACATTTCCTCGATCGCCCTGGCAACGGTGAGATTCAACTGGCACTGCTGTATAGCTATGGTACGAATCCACCGCTCTATCCCCAATGGCAAGAGTATTTTCGCCAGTATCAACCCCCTACCCTGATTGTTTGGGGCAAGAACGACTACATCTTTCCTGCTGACGGTGCTTATCCCTACCAGCGTGACTTGAAAGATGTTGAGTTCCATCTACTCGATACCGGACATTTTGCCCTGGAAGAGGATGGGGATGCGATCGCAAACTATATCGATCAATTTCTCACATCACGACTGCAATCCGTTCTCACTTGATCGGTGGAAATGATGGATTATACCAATTCTCTAAAAAAATAAAAATACCTACCTTTGTAAGGGCTTTTAGTGAAAAATTAAGGAGGATTGGTCATGGCAGCAATCGATACAGCACCGTTAGAAAACAGCCTGGGATTTCTAGCTTTAGGAGCTTATATTCTCACCTTAATGCCCACGAATCTCAGAATCATTTTTCCTCAAACTAAACAAGCGAACCTTCCCAAATGGCTGTTAAAATATCGACGACTTATCGGTATTCTGGCTTTCTGCTTGGCTTTGCTTCACGCTTTCCTCTTAGTGAAAAAGAGAGACCTTGATTTTTTAGATCCCAATACTTATTGGATTTATATCCAAGGTATATCTACCTTCATAATTTTTACCCTATTGGCAATTACTTCTAATGAGTGGAGTGTCAAAAGACTGAAAAAAAATTGGAACCGATTACATACCCTGACTTACTTAGCTATGTTCCTGCTCACTTGGCACGTTTGGGACAAAATGTTAGAGCATTGGAGCTATTTAACCCCGATTGGGCTAGTAGGGATTGTCACGACAACCCTTTTATTTCTAATGCGACGCTGGATTGAACATCGGAATAAACAACAAAAAGCGAAAGGAAAAGCGTTCTCATCTCAAATTCCAGAAAAAATTACTCTATAGTACCGCTAGTCTCCGACACCGTTACGCAGTGGGTGCAAGCCAGATTATTCTCCCACTTGTACAAGGAATGTCCTGTTATGAGATCGAAACAAATTACCTCGAAATCTTCAGCAGCATTGGCAATCAGCACCCTAACGATCTTGGTTGGTAGTAGCAGTTGTGCTAGCCTATTGTCTTCCTTGCGAAACGCTAGTGTTGCTACTACCTCTGTTGCAACCACTCAACCCTTACGTTCTGTCCAAGGAAGTTCAACTTGGGTTTACGCGATCGCAATTAGCCCTGATGGACGCTTCCTCGCCAGTGGCAGTTACGATAAAAAAATTAAAATTTGGGATCTGCCTAGTAACACCTTACTTTATACTTTAAAAGGACATGGCGATGCAGTGGTAAGCCTTGCCATCAGTCCAGATAGCAAGCTGCTCGCTAGTGGCAGTTGGGATAACCGGATTAAACTCTGGAATTTAGAGACGGGACAACTGCTTCGTACTCTAGGGCGTGTCATCAATTAGGTAAACTGAAATCAGAACTGCTGAAGAAGAGTAAAAAACAAGAAAACAATGACGCGCCGATACGCACTACAAGATGACCAATGGCAGAGAATCAAAGACCTGCTACCTGGGCGAGAGGGCTATGTGGGAGTCACGGCGAAAGATAATCGATTGTTTGTCGAAGCAGTGTTATATCGTTACCGAGCAGGCATTCCCTGGCGTGACTTGCCTTCCCGATTTGGGGATTTTCGGGTGATTCACACCCGCTTCAGTCGATGGTCAAAAACAGGCGTGTGGGAGAAGGTGTTTCAGCACTTAGCAGATGATGCCGACAATGAATATGCAATGATTGACAAGGGCGTTTGTCCGCGCCCACCAGCATAGTGCAGGTGCAAAGGGGGGGAGCCATCTACTGAAGCCATTGGTCGCAGTAAAGGGGGATTGAGTACCAAGATTCATGCTGTGGTGGATGCGTTAAGCAACCCACTGAGTTTTCACTTGACACCAGGACAAGCCTGTGACCTCGATGGAGCAGACCAACTGCTACCCAATATTGTAGCGGATACAGTATTGGCAGATAAAGGCTATGATGCTGATGAACGAGTGATTGAGCGACTTGAATCTTTGGGCAAAATCGCAGTTATTCCTCCCAAACGCAACCGTACTGCACCTCGTGACTACGACCGAGATTTATACAAAGCCCGTCATCTCATTGAAAACTTTTTTGCCAAACTTAAGCAGTACCGAGCGATCGCAACGCGCTATGACAAACGTGCTACAAACTTTTTAGGTGCAATTTATCTGGCTGCTTCTGTCATTTGGCTCAATTGATGACACGCCCTAGCCCTCCTCCCGAAGAGCGGGGAGGGGAGACAAAGCACAGCTTTGGCGGGGTGGGGTTCTTCGGGTTTAATAAGCAATCAAGCGGACATGATATTACTCCTGATAAGAGACTTCCAAATAAAAAAATATCCCATCGCTTTGACGGCAGGGAGCAGGGGGAGAAAAAATCATTTTGACTCAGTGAAATTGGATAATTTATTTCTTGGAGTCCCTAAATTTATTGATTTGTCATCCCGTTCAATCAAACTCCGCCAAATATTAGCGGCTTCTTCATAATTTTTCACTTCTTCGGCAGATGTTGCTTTTTGTTCCAACTCCTCTACCGTTTGTGCCACAGTGATTTGAGGAATTAAAGCCAAACCTAAACTCAACAAAAACGGGAATATTTTCAGGTTTACCATAGACTTTCAGCTTAAAATAACTAAGTCAATCTTCAAACCAAGCTTAATCTCAGTATTTAAGTTTGTAACCCGTAAAACTTACCATACTGGGTAAATCAGGCAAAAATATGGCTACGAAAATTCCTGTCACAGTGATTACAGGCTTCTTAGGTAGTGGAAAAACCAGCCTAATTCGCCACCTGCTACAAAACAACCAAGGACGACGCATTGCCGTTTTAGTCAATGAATTTGGCGAACTCGGTATTGATGGTGAATTATTGGAATCTTGTCAAATTTGCCCCGAAGATGGTGAGGGTGACACTAATATCTTTGAATTAACCAACGGCTGCTTATGCTGCACCGTGCAGGAAGAGTTTTACCCGACGATGCAAGAGTTAATTAAGCGGCGAGATAGCATCGATTGCATTTTGATTGAAACCTCTGGTTTAGCTTTACCAAAACCACTGGTAAAGACTTTTCGTTGGCAAGAAATTCGTAACGCCGCCACTGTGGATGCTGTAATTACCGTGGTAGATTGTGCGGCGGTAGCAGCGGGGACATTTGCTAGCGATCCAGATGCGATCGCAGCCCAGCGACAAGCAGATGATAATCTAGAACACGAAACACCCTTGCAAGAACTGTTTGAAGACCAACTTGCTTGTGCAGACTTAGTGGTGTTAAATAAAATTGACTTGGTAGATGCCGAGACAAAAGCCAGAGTTGAGGAATTGATTAAGCAAGAATTGCCCAGAGTGGTGAAAATTGTCGAGAGCGACCGTTCTCAATTAGACGCATCTATATTATTAGGATTCCAAGCCGCAGTCGAAGATAACTTAGATTCTCGTCCTAGTCATCACGATACTGAAGAAGACCACAATCACGATGAAGAAATTACTTCAGCTAATTTAATTTTGGATCGTACCTTTGATCCAGAAAAGTTGCAACAGCAGTTGCAAACATTGGTACAACAACAAGAAATTTACCGGATTAAAGGCTTTGTCGCAGTGCCTAATAAATCCATGCGCTTAGTGATGCAAGGTGTGGGAACCCGATTTGATAAATTTTACGATCGCCCCTGGAAACCAGAAGAAGCTAGGCAAACACGCTTAGTTTTCATCGGGCGTGATTTGAATTCTTCAGAAATTGAATCACAGCTTGTAGCTTTATGAGTTAGGAGTTAGGAGTTAGGAGTTAAGTATAACTAGTACAACACGGCGGAAATTTACCTACCTTTAACAAGGATGTTTTCCTCTCTATCTATCAGATATTATGTGGCTTGGAGTAACTTTAAATGGTAAAATTATTCCGCTATTATGTATTAGTTAATTCAAAAAAACCAACAATACTAATAAATAAAAGTTCCTGATTTTTATTTTTAACTCCTAACTTATAACTTATACCTTCTAACTTAAACCCTCAGTCTTGATTTTGCAAAAATATGACGATTTCTCAACTATTTAATGTTGCTAACCTTTTCGTTTTGCCATTTTGGGCATTGATGATTTTATTGCCTAACTGGAAAGTTACACGGCAGATAATGTCATCATATTTACCCTTTGTGCTGTTAGCTGGAGCATATTTGTATTTGTTTATCAACAGCATTACGCCAGAAAATGCTCAAGCTTTATCGAATCCTCAATTAGCTGATATTGCACGATTTTTTGCAGATGAAGCAGCTGCGGCAACAGGTTGGATTCATTTTTTAGTGATGGATTTATTTGTCGGTCGCTGGATTTATTGGGAAGGACAGAAAACAGGTGTTTGGACCATTCACTCTCTGGCTTTGTCTTTATTTGCTGGTCCTCTGGGATTACTGTCTCACATTTTGACTGACTGGATTACTAAAACATTTTTCCCGAAGTTTCAGCAGAATGAAGGAGTGACGGTAGGAGAAAAAGCTGCGTCATAATCTTACACATAATAGGGTAGCACCGCTGTGCTACCCTATTATTTAGTAATTACCTGATTTAAAAATCATTATCCGTTGTCGTGTCTATAGTCAGCATCTAACCAACAGCGTGGTAAAACTTCACCTGAAGGAAAAACGAGATTTTCTTTTTTAAAGCTTTCAGGTTGCTGTTCTTCTTGACCTTCTTGGTCTTTTGCGTGAACAACATCATTATTCGGATCAATTAATTCCTGAATTTCAAGAATTTTCACCAATTCGCCACTATCTTTGACTTGTAAAAGCATAGAAATTGCCTCAATGAGTTTGCATGGAAGTTCAAAGCAAGTCTCAAGATAAACTCGCTCAAATATTAACCGATTTTGAACGCGGAGATTCCTTAATTGTTAAAGGAAATTTTTATCAGATATCTACACATGAATTACACAAGATTGATCTGTGTATATCTGTAAAGTTCATTTTTAGAAGATAAACGCAGCAAGTATATACCTAATTCAGAAGTAAAATTGAATCAGGGAATGCTGATTAATAAAATTGTCCAACTAAGATAATTTTAGTTTTAGCGATTAGAAATCACGTTGATATTTTTCCAAAATATCAACTAAAGTCACCTGACATTGCAAGGGTAGTAAATCGATTAAAGGAACTTCACGTTTCCCGCCACCAATTTTTACTGGAATCGATCCTAAAACTTGTAAAACTCGGTCTTCATTTACAGCGTTGGAAGTAATTAAGGGATACAGTTGCTCGGCAACAACTGTATGCAGTTTGGCATTAGATAAATAAAGATGCCATTTGGCAACGTCTATATAGACATTTTCGCCAATTTCAGCTGCTAGGGCTTCTAGTAGTTCTGTGGTGTTAGTCTTTGCCATAAAAATAACCCTATTTCAAGAAAAAGTGCGAAATCTCAGCCTTTTTTACATTATGGCTCAATTAACAGCCTAATCCTACTACCAGAGGTTACAATCGCCCCAGCCTGAGTAATCCATCTTCAGGTGGATTTTGGTGGAGTTTCGCTGTAATTAGCGATCGCACTAATATAAATCAGATGCACTAATACTATTCCTATCCAACTTGCAGTAAACAACGGCAGCCAGTCCCAGGTAGTGCTTTTCAAGATGTGAAAAAACCATAAGCCAGAATTGATCGTAGCAGCGATCGCTACATGGACGGCAAAATTCATCCGGTCATCGATCTTGCGGTAATCAGGGTCTTTGCGATCGGGTTTGCGAGGCCAACGAGGAGGCATAAATATTTGTTACAGATTTAAATACACCCTACTCATTCTAAGGTTTTTAGTGCAGTCGTTGCTATTAGACTTCTAAAAGCAGTCATAATTGAATTGCAAGTCAAGCACAGCTAGCTGGGTTAAATCCGATGACTATCTTTGGGCAAATAGACTCCGATCTGCTTTATCCCGATAGTGACGGCAAACCAATGGCAGAAAACACAGAACAGTATCGTTGGATTGTCTTAATTAAAGAGAATTTGGAGATTCTGTTTGCTAATAATGACAATATTTTAATTGTAGGCGATTTACTTTGGTATCCTGTCCGTTCCCAGCTGATTACACCGACTGCACCTGATGTGATGGTTGTCTTTGGTAGACCAAAGGGCAAACGTCGTTCCTATCGTCAATGGCAAGAAGACAATATTTCACCGCAAGTAGTCTTCGAGATTCTCTCCCCTAGTAACGATGCCAAGGAAATGGATCGGAAGTTAGAGTTTTACGATACTTATGGTGTTGAAGAATATTATTTGTACGACCCTGAAAGTTTTCAACTAGATGGCTGGTTGCGGCAAAACAACCATTTGAATAAGCTATGGCAAATGGATAGTTGGGTCAGTCCCCGTTTAGGAATTAGATTTGATACGGGGCAAGGAGAGTTAGTAATTTACCGTTTAGATGGACAGAGATTTTTGAATTCCTTGGAACTCAATCAACGGGCAGAACGGGCTGAGTTATTGGTAGAACAAGAACGTCAACGCGCTGAACAAGAACGTCAACGCGCTGAACAGTTGGCAGCATACTTACGTAATCTGGGCATTGATCCTGACAACCTGCCATAACTAGGGAGTGGGGAGTGAGGAGTGAGGAAGAAGAATTAATACCCATCTTCCGTTTTGTGGACTGGTTCTATTAATAGGCTGCGTTCGACGGTTTGGCATAAGTGTTTTTTAAATTTGCCAACAGTCGTCATAGGCGATCCCTATGCACCCAAGGTAAGGTAAGCATTCCGCAACTGCGCTTCGTTCCAGATGGTTCCATCGCTGAAGGTAATCTTTTCAACGCCGTAGTCATCAGTGCGATAAACTTGATCCTTGAGGATGACGGAGCCGATTACACCACCAAAAGAAATCTTCAGGTCATAGCTGCTACCGAGGCGTGTAACAATCGCATTGCTGGCAGTCAGACCAGTGCCGGAGAATATAAGCTGGTCGTTGCCGCCGTTGTATTCAGAATCATTGAGGGTGTCGTTGCCGTCCCCAAGAGTATAACGATAAATATCAGCACCACCGTAACCTTTGAGAAGATCATCGCCCTTGCCGCCAATCAGGGTATCGACAACGCTGGTGCCTTCGAGGATATCGTTGCTAGCAGCACCCAAGGTAAGGTAAGCATTTCGCAACTGCGCTTCATTCCAGATGGTTCCATTGCTGAAGGTAATCTTTTCAACGCCGTAGTCATCAGTGCGATAAACTTGATCCTTG